>JBJTJS010000075.1:0-11795 GCA_046096085.1 bacterium | reverse complement strand
CGTGCTGGTCCTCGAGGACCTCTTCGTCGTCCTCGTGTTCGTCGGCATCGTCATGTTCGCGATCATCAGGCTCGCGAACAACCCCTCCAAGGAGGGTCGGGCCTCGCGCTTCTTCGGCTCGCACACCGGGGCCGCCTGGATCGTGCTGCTCATGATCTTCAACGTGCTGTGGACCCTCGAGCTCTACCGCGGCGCCAAGCTCGCCCTCTACGGCAATCTCCCCGGCGCCTTCCTGTCGAACTCGATCGCCGACCTCATGCGCCCGCTGGGGGTGAGCACGCTGGAGATCCTGGAGTTCCTCGGCGTGATCCTCCACATCAGCGTCATCCTCGGCTTCCTGCTCATCGTGCTCTACTCCAAGCACCTGCACATCGCGCTGGCCCCCATCCACCTCGCCTTCAGCCGACTCCCCAACGCCCTCGGTCCGCTCCTGCCGATGTACTCCGGCGGCAAGCCGATCGACTTCGAGGACCCGGCGGACGACGCCACCTTCGGGGTGGGCCGCATCGAGGACTTCACGTGGAAGGACACCCTCGACTTCGCGACCTGCACCGAGTGCGGACGCTGCCAGTCGCAGTGCCCGGCGTGGGCGACCGGCAAGCCGCTGAGCCCCAAGCTCATGATCATGAACCTCCGCGAGGCCTCCTTCGCGAAGGCCCCCTACGTCATGGCCGCCCAGAAGGCCAACGACGGCGCGAACCCGCCGATCGGGGAGGTCGACGAGGCAGTCCTGGAGCGGATGCCGTCCGGGGTCAAGGCGGCCGTCGAGCGACCCCTCGTGGGATCCCGCGAAGGCCTTCCGCATCGGGAGACCGACGGCTACGACGCCGCCGGGCACAAGGACGAGGCCGGCCCCGTCATCGACGAGGAGGCGCTGTGGTCGTGCACCACCTGCGGCGCCTGCGTCTACCAGTGCCCCGTCGACATCGAGCACATCGACCACTTCATCGACATGCGCCGCTACCAGGTGATGATCGACACCAGTTTCCCCGCCGAGCTCAACGGCCTGTTCAAGAACATCGAGACCAAGGGCAATCCCTGGGGCATGAACGCCTCCCAGCGCAACTCCTGGATCGAGGAGGTCGACTTCGAGGTGCGCGTCTTCGGCATGGACGGCGAGGACGTCATCCCCGACGACGTGGAGTACCTCTTCTGGGTCGGCTGTGCCGGCGCCTTCGAGGACCGCGCGAAGCGCACGACCAAGGCGGTGGCCGAACTCCTCACCATCGCGGGGGTGAGCTTCATGGTCCTGGGCGAGGGCGAGACCTGCAACGGCGACCCGGCCCGGCGCGCGGGCAACGAGTTCCTCTTCCAGATGCAGGCTATGCAGAACGTCGAGGTCCTCAACGAGATCAAGGCGCGCAAGATCGTGGTGACCTGCCCGCACTGCCTCAACACGCTGGGCCGCGAGTACCCCCAGGTCGGGGGCAACTACGAGGTGGTCCACCACTCCCAACTGCTCGCCGCGCTGGTGAAGGACGGCCGTCTCACGCCCGTCACCCCACCGGAGGCCGGGCTCAAGGAGAAGGTCACCTACCACGACCCGTGCTACCTGGGCCGGCACAACAACGTCTACGTCCCCCCGCGGGAACTTATCGAGTCGGTGCCCGGCGTCGACCTCGTCGAGATGGAGCGCCACGGGCCGACGTCCTTCTGCTGCGGCGCCGGCGGCGCGCGCATGTGGATGGAGGAGAAGCTCGGCACCCGCGTCAACGTCACCCGTGCGGACGAGGCGATCGCGACCGGGGCCAGCAAGGTGGCCGTCGCGTGCCCGTTCTGCAGCGTGATGCTCAACGACGCGGTGACCTCACGTCAGCAGGCGGGGCAGGCCGAGGGCTTCGAGGTCGTGGACCTCGCCTCTCTCATGCTCGACAGCGTCAAGTCCCCGTCGTAGGCGGCGAGACCGCCACGAGCATGGCGCGCATGGCGTCCTTGACCTCGGCGTCGTCCAGGTCACCGAGGAGCGGCAGCGTCGCGCGGATCCCCACGGGGATCGCCTGGAAGCCCCACGCGAGCACTGCGGGCGCGGCGTCGGGGCGCACCAGGCCCACCTCCGCGAACTGCTCGATCATGCCCCGGCGGGAGTCGAGTGCATCGGCGATGCGCCTGCCCACCTCCGCCCGCAGTGCTTCGTCATTGCGTGCCGCCACCCCGATCTGGAGCAGCACCTCCTGGCCCTCCCGGTCGCTCGCCATGATCTCGATGCGATCGGAGAGCACTCCGGCTGCCGCCGTGTAGGGATCGGCATGGTCGAACGCCTCGAGGAGGTCCCAGGTCCAGGCGTACCGGTCCGGCTGCAGCTGCAGGAGGAGCACGTCGGCGATGAGCCGCGACTTGCCCTCGTACCGTCGGTAGAGGGCCCCGGTCGTGACGCCCGCCTGCGAGGCGATCTCCCGGGCCCGCGCGGCCCCGGCACCGCGCTCCGCCAAGACGATGCGGGCGGCCTCCCGCAGCGACCGGGCCACGGGGTCGCTCCGGGAGAGCGGGGGGACGGTCGGGATCTGCGTTCCCGTCACGAGCGTGCCCTCGCGGCCCGAGGATTCATCGCCTGCCGACTCGGCCACGACCGCGTCGGCGAAGACCGGGCAGGCGGCGGGGTCGCTCACGCGGACGCCCATCAGGGAGATCAGGGCGCCGCCGATCCCCAGCATGGCGAAGTACCACGCCATCCCCGGCCCCATCCAGTGCTCCAGCGCGCGGCGGAGGTCGGCGTACGCGCGCCGTGCGGGCTCGTTGACCGCCGGCATGGTCCGCGTCGCGAGCAGGCACTCGCCGAGCAGGGTCATGAGACGGCCCTCGTCGTCGAGGACGATCCGGATGGCTTCGTCGGCGGATGCCGCCTCGCCCCATCGTTCCCGGATCCCGTTCGCGAGCATCTCCCGGGCGACGTCCGCGATGAGCGACTCCCGGTCCGGCCAGCGCTCGTACACCGAGCCGACGGAGAAGAAGGCCCGTCGAGCGACGGACTCCATCGCGAAGTCAGCCTGGCCGACGTCGATCAACTCCTCGCATGCGGAGACGAGGAGGGCCGTCGTCGTGCTCCCCCGTCGGCCAGGCGCCTGGCGTGCCATGGTTGCAGTCAACCACGGGACGCGTCGGGGCATGGTTCTCGGCCAGTGTCCGCATCCGGCGCCGGTCGGCCGCCGGTCGGACTAGCTCCCCGTGAGCGGCGAGCGGTGGACGTTCGCGAACGAGCGGCTCGGGGTGGGACCGCGCTGGCCCTGGTAGCGGGAGCCGTAGATCGAGGAGCCGTAGGGGTGCTCCGCCGGGGACGACAGCCGGAAGAGGCACAGCTGCCCGATCTTCATCCCGGGCCACAGCTTGATCGGCAGGGTCGCGACGTTCGCCAGCTCGAGCGTGACGTGACCGGAGAAGCCCGGATCGATGAAGCCCGCCGTCGAGTGAGTGAGCAGCCCGAGGCGTCCGAGCGAGGACTTCCCCTCGAGTCGACCGGCGATGTCGTCGGGGAGCGTGATCACCTCGTACGTCGACGCGAGGACGAACTCGCCCGGGTGCAGGATGAACGCCTCGTCCTCGCCGGACTCGACCAGCCGCGTGAGGTCCGGCTGCTCCTCGGCCGGGTCGATGTGCGGGTAGCGGTGGTTCTCGAAGACCCGGAAGTACCGGTCCAGGCGGACGTCGACGCTGGAGGGCTGGATCATGGCGGCGTCGTACGGGTCGAGAGCCACGCGGCCCGCCTGGATCTCGGCCCGCAGGTCCCGGTCGGAGAGGAGCACGGCGAGAGGCTATCGGCCCCGCCTGCGGCGCTCTACGGCTCCTCGTCCCGATCGTCCATCTCCCCCGGCGGTCGGTGGAAGTCGCGCAGCTGGTCGGTCACGTACTGAAGGCGCCCCACGAGGGACACCGACTCCAGGACCTCGCTCGGCCTCTCCTGGACGAGGCCGTCGGCCACGCGGCGAAGTCGCGCGTCGAGGCCGGCCGCGCTCGAGTCCACCGCCTGCTCGTTCGCCGTGGCCACGCGCTCCCCTGGGCCCCCGAGTGCGAGCCGACCGAGTGCCACGAGTTCGCGCAGTAGGGAGACCAGGGACTCCTCCGACAGCGCCGGGGAGATCCACTCGCGGTCGTACCGCTTGTTGACCACGCCGGCGATGGAACGCACGTGGATGCCGATGCTCGCCAGGCGGCGCAGCCGCAGCGCATCGTTCGCGAGCTCTCCCCTCACGCTCCGGCCCCGCGGGTTGAACGCCGTCGTCTCCGCCAGGGCCACCAGCGCCTGACGGCACTTCTCCGCGCCCTGGCGGAGCTTCCGACTCTCCACGACGAAGTCGTGCATGACATCCGGGCCGAGCGGGTCCACCTGGGACTCCAACTGCTCGGCGATGTTGGCGAGCAGGGCAAGGATGCGGTCGCGGTAGTCCTCGAGCGCCTTCTCGAAGGGCCGGGGCTGCGGCTTGGGCGGCGGCAGGTAGAGGGCGATGAAGCCGATCGCCCCGCCCAGGGCGACGTCGACGACGCGCCATGCTGCCTGCTCCCACGTCACCTGGCCCAGGGCGAAGACGAAGAGGACGGACGTGGGGATGACGAACTGCCCGCCGAGCGACAGGGGCAGCCGACTGGCGATGAGGAGGGAGACGAGCATGGCGACGAGGACCGACCACCACGTCACCCCGACCCAGGACACCCACAGGGTGGCGAGGAGGACCCCCGCCGCGGTGCCGGCCACCCGCTGCAGCGCGAGGCCGAAGGTGCTCCACACCGACGTCGAGATGACGAGCAGGGTCGTGAGCGGGGCGAAGATCCCGAAGGACGCCGGCGACAGCCAGTAGCCGACGACCCACGAGACCGTCACGGCCACCGTGATCCGCAGGATCTGCAGCGGGGAGTCGAATGCCGCCGGGCGCTGCTGGAGGACGTCGGCGAACCTCAGGTCGGGCAGGATGTCGCTGCCGTCGTCCCACTCCTCGTCTGCCCGCTCCACGAGACGCCACCCTAGGCGCCGCTAGGGTCGACGCGTGCTCCTGACGGTCCACGATCCCGGGCATGTCGGCCTGCACCGCGGCATTCGGGCAGCACTGGGGACCACCGCCGCGATGGCCATCGCGATCGCCGTCCTCCCCGGCACCCCCGCCACCATGCTCGCGGCGTTCGGGTCGGTGGCGCTCCTCGGGACGGCGGACTTCGGCGGATCCACGCGTCGTCGGCTCACGTCGCTGCTGGCGACCGGGGTTGCCGGATGCCTCCTCATTGTCATCGGCGCGCTCGCCGCGAGCACCACCGTCACGCTGGTGGCCGTCACGTTCGTGGTGACGGCCGCCCTGGCTCTCCTCGTGCAGTTGCGCGGGTCGTTCGCCAACGCCTGCCCGGCGCTCACGACGGTGTACGTCGCGACGGCGATGGTGAGCACATCCGCGAACTCCGTCCCGCCGCTTCTCGCCGGATGGGGCATCGCCGTGGCGGTCGCGATACCGGTGACCCTCCTCGTCCTTCCCCGGCGCGATCTCGCCCCGGTGCGGCAGGCGTGCTCCCAGGCGCTGGCGTACCTGTCGCAGGCGGCGCGAGAGCGCGCCCACGGCGGCGTGCACAGCGCCGCGCACGCCCAGGCGGCACTGGACCAACTGCGGTCGGCCTACCTCGGCAACCCCTTCCGTGCCGCCGGCCTCCGCACGCCCGATCGAGCGCTGCTCATCCTGGTCGGGCAACTCGAGGGGCTGCTCATGGCACTCCTCCGCCCGGCCGCCTTCACGATCCCGGTCGGCACCCTGCCCGGGACGCGGCAACTCATCGAGCAGAGCGCGGACAGCCTCGAGGGCCTCGCCCTGGCCCTGCGCCCGGGCGACCGGACGCCGCCGTCGGGCCTGGCGCTGGCCGCCGCCTGGGAGCGGCAGTGGGACACGGCCGTACGCGTGCTGACCGATGCGTCGGCCGGGTCGGCGGAGGAGCGGGTCGAGGCGGTGCACGGCGCTTTCCCCGACCGCGCGCTGGCACTGTCGGTGATCCGGCTCACGATCCTGGTCCGCCGCGCCCTCGGCCTTCCGGACGAGGAGTACGACGAGTCCCGTCACTCCATCCCCGCTCCCCCTCTCACCCGGCCCTGGCACGACCTCGCCCAGCAGCTGACGTTGCGCTCGCCGTGGATGCGACTGGCGCTGAGGACGGGCGCCGCGCTGGCTCTGGCCGCGCTCGTCGTAGAGGTCATCGGCCTCGATCACGGCTTCTGGGTGCTGCTCGGAGTGGTGGCGACGCTGCGCTTCGACGGTCTCACCACGCTGAAGACGTCCCTGTGGGCGGTGCTGGGGACATTCGCGGGTGCGATGGTGGGCTACGCGCTGCTCTACGCGGAGTTGGACCGCCCCGTCCTCCTGTGGGGCGCACTGGTCATCGTGACCTTCCTCGCCGTCTACACGCAGGCCACCGCGGCGTACGCGCTCGGCCAGGCCTGCTTCTCGCTCTTCGTCATCGTCGCCTTCAGCCTGGCGAATTGGCCCCCCGAGCTCCGGACCGCGGAGACGCGCTTCGTCGACGTGCTGATCGGCGCGCTCATCAGCGTCCTCGTCGCCCTGCTCATGTGGCCGCGCGGGGTGGTGAAGGGCCTGCGGTCCAACGTGGCGGCCGCCATCCGCCGCGCCACGTCGTTCCTCTCCGATGCCATGGCCGACCTCGTGGACGGTCCCGGGCACATCGGTCCCGGAGAGCTCACGGAGATGAGCGGCGCCTTCGTGCGCTCGAAGGAGGTCGTCGAGGTCACGCTGACATCCCGTCAGCCCGATGCGACCGAGCGAGCACAGGAGTGGGAGGAGGTGATCGACCACCTCCGCACGCTCACGGTCGCCGGGCACCTCCTGTCCGACTGGTCGCGCGACCGCCCACCGGTCGAGGACGCCGTCCCCGAGCTCGCGTCGCCGCTGCGGGCCGACACCCACGCTGTCGTGGAGGCGTGGGATGCCAGCGCGGCCGTGATCGACGATCCGGAGGCACCCGCCACCCGGATACCTCCCTTGCCGGGGCGCACCCCGCGCGCGGCGAGCGAGGCGAACCTCGCCGATCCTGCCGTCGCTGACCGGGTGGTCGGCGCCGTCTGGGCCCACGGCTGGCTCACGATGTCGTACAACGCAGCCGTAGCCGCGCGCCAGCCGGTGCTGGCGAACCGGTGACGAGTGGGCGATGGGCCGGCGATGCGATCCGGACTACGCGGGGGAGGCCGTGAAGCGCCCTGAACCCCGGCACTCGGGCCCCTGGGTGAAGGTCCCGCGGATCTTCCCGCCGGCGAATCGCGCCGCAACCGTGATGACCACGGCGATATCGGGATAGGGCTGGTAGGTCCCGGTGATGTCGCGGCCCTTGAGGGTGAGCTGGGGGACGACGATGTTCACGTAGTTGCCGCATCCCGAGACGCTGACGCCCTCGACCTTGAAGTTCCTCACCACCCCGCTGCCCACGGTGAAGGTGACCTTGCCGTAGTCGAAGTTCCTGTCCCAGTTCGTCGACGTGCCGACCCACGGTCCCCTCTTGACGAGGACGCGTGGGGTGACATCGTCGGAGGGCATGGCGTGCGCCGGGGCCGAGAGCCCCATCGCGGCGACCATCGCCACGGTGCCCGCGATCGCTGCGCCCCCTCGTGCCGTCGTCCGCTTCACCCGAATCTCCCCTCTCGCAGCGCTCGCCGCCCGCGCTTGGCGGGACCGATCCCGCGGGCCTGTGCGCCCTCGGACCTGTGTTCCATTGGATCGGTCGCCGCACGCCTGTGTCGGCCCCACGCGGGATAACGCACCCTCAGTTCGCCGAGATGGATCGGGTGCACCGGGCACCTCGACGCCGCCCCGGACGGAGGACGCCCTAGAAGGTGGGCGGCATGACAGGAACGCTGCCGAGACCCGACACGACCGTCACCAGCAGCCAGGCCCACGCTCCGACCACCGCGAGTCCAATCGAGACCCAGGCGCACACCACGCCGGCGGTGACGAGGCCGGTGCCGGTCACGGTGCCGTAGGAGTCGCGTATCTCGCGGCGGGCGCCGGGGGCCAGGGACAGGGCCACGATGCCGGCGATCCAGCCCAGGCAGCATGCCGCCGTGATGGCGACTCCGGCGATGCCGAGGATGAGCACGGCGATGGCACGGCCGGACGCACGCGGCCGGGGGACGACCGGGTACATCAGCCCCGGGGGAGGTGGAGAGACCGGCGGCACGGAGCAGCCCGTCCAGTACGGCGGCACGGGGTACGACGCGGGCGGGTAAGACGCGGGCGGGTACGACGGGGCCGGGGCGTTCGGCGGCGGATAGGCCGGCGGGTACTGCCCGGGCGGAACGTCGCGCTCCGGGGGATCCGGTTCCGTCATCGCACCTCCCGATTCCTCACCCGGCACAGCACGGTACACGCCATGTCAGTGGCGCGGCACCGGCCACGGCACTGCCCTTCGCAGCGAAGGACCGGGGGCGGGTCAGGAGCGTGACAGGCCGAGAAGGCCGGGGACGGCGGCCTCGATCGCGGCCTTGCCCCGCATCGACACAGGCTCGCCGTCGGGCCCCGACAGGTCGGAGTTCGCCATGACGGCGACCACGGCCCCCGTGGCGGGGTAGTAGCCGAGGTAGGCGACGGCACCGAAGACCCGGCCGTTGTGCCACAGGGTGATGGGCTTGCCCGAGTCGGTGTCGCGGACGACTGCCACGCCCAGGCAGTACTCCACGGTGATGGAGGGATCCTGCATCATCGGAGCGCAGTCGTCGAGGCGATCCGCGGCCAGCGATGCCGAGATGGCTCCCCGCCCGGTGCCGAAGGTCCGGCCCCACCGGCCGAGATTGTCGATCGTCGACGCGAGGCCCCCGGCGGCCCACACGATCGACTGGCTCCAGTCGGTGGTGAGCCCGACCCGCGGTCCGCTCGGAGCGAGGGCGTAGACCTCCGAGTAGGTCTGGGCATGCGGTGCCCGCAGCCGCCCCGAGATGTCGAGGAAGGTGCGCGACAGGCCCAGCGGCCCGAAGAGCCGCTCCCTCAGCAGGTCGGCGTACGCGGTTCCCGTCTCCTTCTCGAGGATCTGGCCGAGGATGACGGTGTTGGTGTTGGAGGAGGCGAAGCCAGACCCGGGCACCTCGAAGGCACGCGGCATCGCGGCCCCCTTGGCGATGAGGTCGTCGGGACGGTAGCGGCGCTTCGGATCGGCGAGGAGTTCCTCTGCCGTGCCGACGATGTCGCCATTGAGGTAGTCCGCGATGCCGCTGCTCATGTTGAGCAGCATCGCGACGGTGATCTCGTCCGCCAGGGGGATCCAGGGGTACCACCGGTCGAGGCGATCATCGAGCGAGATGCCGGTCGCGGACGAGCCGGCGCGCGCGGCACCTTCTCCCCGTTCGGTCTCCTGGAGTACGAGCATGGCGGTGAAGGTCTTCGTCACGGATCCGATGGGCGACTGCATGGCGGGGACCAGAGGCCGACCACGCTGCTCGTTGCCGTACCCGACCGAGCCGACCCATCGCCCGCGTCCGGGCACGATCACCGTCGCCAGCGCGCCGCCGGGCAGGCCGGCCCATGCCTCGAGGAGCGCCGCGTCGAGTCGAGCGGTCGCACCCGAGGGGAGCGTCGAGGTGCTGGTCGAGGGAGGCGGGGCGTCACCGCGGAGCCCCGGGTGGGCGCCTGCTCCCGCGGGCGCGAGAAGCGCGACAGCGACGGCCGAGCCAACCACGGCAATCCGGAGACCCCTCATCATGGGGGTATCCCATCATGAATGGATGCCGCATGTGCGCCTCGCCCGCGGGGACGTCCTCGGCGCGACACCGCAGCGCCGACCCCACTGTTCGGGTGGCATACTTTGAGGTCCTGAGGGCTGGCCCGATCCACGTGCACCGTGCTCATCGGCTCTACCCCCTCGCGGGTGTAGTTCAATGGCAGAACATCAGCTTCCCAAGCTGACAGCGCGGGTTCGATTCCCGTCACCCGCTCTCGAAGAGAGCGCACCGGGGAATCGGGAGGAGGCTCACACCCGCGAGCCGACGGCTCCCGTCACCCGCTCTCGAATCTCGGGCCGGGCTTGACCCGCGCCATCTCAGAGGGCCCTAGGCTGCGCGCGTGACCAGCACGTCGACCCGCCGGCTCAGGGTGGCGACGGCCTACCTGGCCCTGTCCGCCAGTGCGCTGATCCTGCAGACCGTCGAGTTCATGCTCGTGGCCATCCAGCAAGACTTCGGCCTCACGGCGAGCGCCACGGCCGCCCTCACGCAGCTTGCCGCGGGAGCGGCCCTGCTCGTCGTCTTCGCGGCGGGCACCCTGCTCGACCGCTTCGGGGAGAGGCGGGTGCTCGGCGGAGCATCGCTGGCCTTCTGCTGCGGCGCCCTCGTCGTGGCGCTCGCACCGGGATACGGGTTCCTCCTCGCTGGGCTGGGCATCGCCGGCGTCGGCTACACCGTCATGACGGTCTCCGGCATCGCCATCCTCAAGGAGGCCATCCCCGACGTGCGTGGTCGCGCACTCGCGTTCGGGGCCTTCGCCGTCATCGCGCCGGTCGTGTCGATCCTGAGCCCCGTCGTCACCGCCCTCATCGTCCCCGCGGTGGGATGGCGCTTCGTGCCCGTCCTCTGGGTGATCGTCGGAGCGACCACGCTGGCACTGGTCCTCAGGACGCCGGCGACCCAGGCCGAGGCAGCCCCCCGCCGCGAGATGGTGACGCCCTGGCTTGCGGGGCTGGCCCTTGCCGCTTTCGCTCTCATGGCGTCATCCCTGGTCACGGATCCATGGTTCGCAACGGTTCTCCTGGCGATCGCGCTCGCTGCGCTCACCGTGCTGGTCGTACTCATGCGTCGGATACAGCATCCGACCCTCGACCTGCGCGTGTTCCGGCAGCGCGGTTCGCTCCCCCTGATCGCCGCCATGGTCGTCGTGAGCGGCGTGAACCTGTTCCTCTTCACGTTCATGCTCTTGATGTACCGCTACGACCTGACGCTTCTCGACACTGCTCTGCTGCTCATCGTCCCGCAGGCGGCCGCCGCGATCGGGGCCCTCCTGGGCGGCCGCGTGAGCGCGCGCGTCGGCAGCATCCCCACGGCCCTGGGCGCCGTGCTCCTCGCCGCGGTGACGTCGCTGGGCGCGCTCCTCATCAGCGGCGACTCGCCGACCTGGGTCGCCGTCGCCGTGCTCACCGTGGCGGCCATCCCCATCGCGGGCGCCGTCGGTCCCCTCACGCAATCCCTCATGGACCTCGCGCCTGTCGACGGCGCTGGCGCAGCCTCATCCCTGCGCAACGCCGCCTGGAACCTCGGCGGGGCGATCGGCGGCCTCATCAGCGCGGCCATCGTGCTCACCGCGCTCGAAGCCAAGCCCGGCTCATCCACTGAAGCCGCGCCGGTGGTCCTTCCATGGGCCCGGGCTCTTGCCACGGCTCACGCCACGACCGAGGCGGATGCGCTCCACGACATGCAGGCCGCCGCGTTCAATCAGGCCGGGCTGATGTGCAGTGCAGCGTATCTCGTCTCCGCGGTCCTTCTCGGGATCGTTATCGCCCGGAGAAGGACCTCCCGCGAGCGTCAGCCCGCGCTCGGCTGACCGGGCCCACTACGCCAGCGAGTCCAGCGCGTAGCCGATGGCCACGCCCACGACGCCCGCGGCAGCCGCGATGCCCAGCGTCGACGCCACCGTCGACACCAGCGGAGTCTTCCCGACCCTCGATCGCCCGATGCCGAGGATGACCATGAGGACGACGGTGACGATGATCGCCCACCAGCGGGCGATCTCGACAGGCAGGAAGAAGAACGGGATCACCGGCACCAGCCCAGCGAAGAGGGCGGCGTCGAACATCCACGCCGCGTGTCCCACCCGGCCCGCGTCATCGGGCGGGGGAGCGTCGGTGAG
>JBJTJS010000074.1:0-7622 GCA_046096085.1 bacterium | reverse complement strand
GCCCAGCGCTGCCGCCTTCGTGGAGCGAGTGACGACGTACGACGTCTGCCGGACTCGCGGCACCTCGTCCGTCACGGACTCCTGCGAGGCGACCGAGATGCGCTTCGGGTCGCGGAGGTGGCGATCAGCCAGCGCAGCGATGCGCTTGGGCATCGTCGCGGAGAAGAGCACCGTCTGCCGGTCCTTCGGCGTACGAGAGAGGATCGACTCGATGTCCTCGATGAAGCCCATCTCGAGCATCTCGTCGGCCTCGTCGAGGACGACCGTTCGCACGGCATCGACCTGGAGCGCGCCGCGGTCCATGAGGTCCAGGGCACGCCCGGGGGTGGCGACGACGACGTCGACACCCCGGCGCAGCGCCTCGATCTGATGCCGGGCCGGCGCACCGCCGTAGACGGCCACCAGCCGTGCCCCCAGGTCGCGACCGTAGGCGTGGAACGCCTGCGACACCTGCAGTGCGAGCTCGCGGGTGGGCACCAGGACCAGCGCGCTCGGTCGTCGGTCCGTGCCCGGCGCGGACAGGCCGTCGAGGATGGGGAGGGCGAACGCCGCCGTCTTCCCCGTGCCGGTGGCAGCCTGGCCCACGACATCGGCGCCGGTACGCAGGACGGGGATCGCCGCGGCCTGAATCGGAGTCGGCTCCTCATAGCCCTGGGCCGCAAGGGCGCGGAGCAGACCGTCCTTCAGTCCGAGGTCGGTGAACGTGGTCTGGGGGTCTCCGCCTGATGTAGTCACCGCGTCACGCTACGGGACGATCGCCGTGACCCCTCGCCCAGGTGCCGGCCATGGTGATGAGGTCATCACCCCGCACTCGTGAGGACCGCACCGGCGATGACCACGACGAGAGCCCCCCACTGGGTCGGGGTCAGGCGCTCGTCCTTGAACACGAGGCCCAGGATGGCGAGAACCGCGGGCTCGGTGAGGACCACCGCACTGACGACCGCCACGTTGATGCCGGACATCGCGGCCGAGAAGCACAGCCCGGCGATCCCGAAGAGCGCTCCCAGGCCGAGCAGCCGCGGTGCCACGGCCCTGTCCACTCCGCCCATCGTCCGCTTCACCAGGCCGATGACGAGAACCACGAGGACGGCCGCGGCGAACTGGCAGATGACGCCGAGGTCGGGATTGGCCTGGCTGGCGCGGCCCAGAAGGACGTACTGCGTCCCGAGCAACAGGGCGGCGGCGACAGCGATGATGATGTAGGTCCCCGACCCTCCGCGGATGGACCGCGGCTGGGAGATGACCACCACTCCGACGCCGATGGCCACGATGCCCAGCAGCTGCGGTGCTGACGGCAGTTGCCCCCGGATCACGTCGGCGAGCACCGGCGGCAGCAGGGACAGCGAGACGATGGCGCCGACCACACCGGCCTTGCCGATGGACAGGGCGCGGAAGAACAGGGCGTAACCGACGACGTAGAGCACTCCCGCGAGAACGCCCCTGACGACGACGTCGCCCTCCCAGGCAAGGCTCCCGGTCAGCACCGCCCAGACCAGGGCAAACACGGCGGAGACCGCCGACGTCACGCCGACCACCGCCCAGGGCGACACCCGCCGTGACAGCACCCCGCCGAAGAAGTCGGCGAACCCGAAGAGAACGGGCGCGGCGCACAGGGCCACCCAGATCACGCGCCCCTACCTCCTCGCGAATCCGGCCCTGACGCGGCCGGAGGACCGTCGGCCTCCAGTACGGTGGCACCACCCGCCGGGAGGACAGTCCGTGACTATGGCACATCTGTGGGAGGGGGCTCCTCTCTCGCCCACCATGGGGGCGACATGACCACCCCGACGCCGCAGGACATCATGCTCGCGGCCGCCGTCGTTCTCGCGCTCGCGACCCTCTGCCAGGTGGTCGCGCCATACCTGCGCATCCCCGCGCTCATCCTGCTCCTGCCCGCCGGCTTCCTGCTCGGCCTCGTGGCACCGCAGATGAGCATGGATGCGATCCTCGGCCCCGCGTTCCCCGTCGCGGTCGACCTCATGGTCGCGCTGATCCTCTTCCAGGGCGGCCTGGAACTCGGCAACATCAAGCTGCAGGGCCAGGACAGGTCCGTCGTACGCCGCCTCATCTGGATCGGTGCGCCGATCACCTGGCTCGCCGGGTCCGTCGTCGCGCACTACCTGCTGGGCCTGTCGTGGTCGCTCGCCCTGCTGCTCGGTGCCATCCTCATCGTGTCGGGGCCCACCGTCGTCACGCCCATCCTCGACTTCGCCCGACCCCAGCGCCGGATCCGCGGCATCCTGCTGTGGGAGGGCACAATGCTCGACCCGATCGGCGGCATCTTCGCGGTCGTCGTCTTCCAGGTGGTCCAGGTGAGCGACAGCAACGGGCCCGTGGACGCCTTTCTCGCACTCCTGCAGAGTTTCGCCGTCGCGATCATCGTCGCCGCCGCCGGCGTGGCCCTGTGTGCCCTCGGTGCGAAGCTGACCCAGGGCAATCTCGTCCTGGGGACGTCCTCCCTTCTCGGCACCGTCCTCGTCTCGGCGGCCTTCGCCAACTACCTGGCCGACGGAAGCGGGCTGCTCACGGCACTCCTCATCGGCATCGCCGCGCAGCGGGTGGCCAAGAGGATGCACGCGTCACTCGACCCTGTCCTGCCGTTCTTCAACACCGTGGCATCATTCGGAATCGGCGTACTCTTCGTGTCGATCGCCGCCCTTGTGCCCTCTCCCCTGGTGGCATCCATCGCCCTACCCGCGATCGGGATGGCGCTCATCCTCATCCTGCTGGTCCGACCCCTCGTCGCGACGCTGTGCACCGGGTGGACCGACCTCACCGTGAAAGAGCGCGGCTTCATCGCGTGGATGGACCCGCGGGGGATCGTCGCTGCCGCCACGGCCTCCAGCGTCGGGGCATCCCTGGTCGCCGCCAAGGTGCCGGGGGCCGAGGAACTCCTGCCGGCAGCGTTCATCATCATCGCGGTGACCGTGACGGTCTACGGCCTGACCGCGGTCCCCGTCGCGAAGGCCCTGGGGGTCCGCGAGCCCGAACCCGCCGCCTCCCCCTAGCGGCGACCCCGACCGCGCCGCCCCGGCACGCTCATGCGTCGGCGATGACGGTGGCGCGGCGGATCTCCGGGTCGGTGAAGACGTCGTATTCGTCGGTGCTGCGCGTGGAGAACTCCGTCACGATGGCGCCCTCGGGGCCGGCCTGGAACCAGTGCAGGGTGTCGGGATAGATCGTGTGCTGGTCGCCGGGATGGAGGATGACCTCATGCCAGGCCGTGTAGACGCCGCGTTCGCGACGACTGGGGTCGGCCTTCGGGTCCGTCGTGGGCTCGCCCTCGACGTAGAGGTACACGGTCCCCCTGCGGCACCGGAACGTCTCCTCCTTGCCCTGCTCATGGCCCACGGAGACATGCCGGTGCTCCGGGCAGGTCTGGTAAGGCAGGAGAACGATCTCCTTGGCGCACACCCGCTCAGTGTTGACGTAGACGATCAGCTGCCGGCCGATGCGCTCGAGGTCCGACAGCCCGAAGTCCGACACCTCGATCCGCTCGAGCTCCGCTGGGGTGAGCGCGATGCCCGCCTCCGCGAACTGCCGGGCGGTCCAGTCGCGGGACGCGGCCACCTGCTCGCGCGACAGGGCCATGTCATCCCCCCGCGCTCTGACGCCGGAAGGTGATCCCCGGGCTGCCCGATGAACGCCACGGCATCCCCCTCGCGCAGGACCTCCCCCTCCTCCGCGAGGATGCGCAGGACGACGCCCGACTCCGCTGCCTCGACATCGACCTGGGCCTTGTCCGTCTCCACGCACAGCAGCCGCTCGGCAACCGCGATGGGGTCGCCCACCTTCTTGTACCACTGCACGATCTGCATCTCGTCGGACGTCTGGCCGAGACTCGGAAGACGGACCTCGTGCGCCTGCCCCATCGGGTCTCCCTTCACGTTCTCTCGGCGACCAGCGCGCGAACCTGCTCCACGATGCGGTCGACACCCGGGATGACAGCCTCCTCCAGGGCGGGGGCGACCGGCAAGGGCACGTCGTGACCGGCGATCCGCACGCTCGGGGCGCGCAGCGAGTCGAAGCGCTCCCCGGCGACCCGGGCCGCGAGCTCAGCGCCCCAGCCTCCGGTGAGGGTGTCCTCGTGGGCGATGACGAGCCTCCCGGTCCGATCGACCGAGGCGTAGATGGTGTCGACGTCGAGGGGCAGCAGGGAGAGGGGATCGATGACCTCGCACTCGATCCCCTCCTCCGCCAGGATCTCGGCGGCGGCGAGGCACCGGTAGAGGACGAGGTGGGTGGCCACGATCGTGACGTCGCTTCCCACCCGCTTGACCACGGCCTGGCCCAGGGGGACGACGTACTCCTCCTCGGGGACGTGCGCGGTGAGATCCATGCCGCCCGCGCTCTCGCGCCCCTTGCTCCCGTAGAGAAGCTTGTGCTCGAAGACCAGGACGGGGTCGTCGTCGCGTATCGCGGCCTTCATGATGCCCTTGGCGTGGTAGGCGTCCGAGGGGCAGACGACCTTGAGCCCGGGAACGTGGATGAAGTAGCTCTCCGGCGACTGCCCATGCTGCGCCCCGCGGTTCGACGCCCCGACGGGCAGGCGCAGGACGAGGGGAACGCGGATGCGCCCCCCGGACATGTAGCGCATCTTCGCGGCCTGGTTGACGATCTCGTCCATGCACTCGAACACGAAGTCGGAGTACTGCAGGTCGGGGATGGGCCGCATGCCCATCATCGCGGCACCGACGGCTGCCCCGGCAATCGCCTTCTCGCTGATCGGGGTGTCGATGATGCGGTCGCGCCCGAAGATCTCCGGGAGCCCGAGGTAGACGCCGAAGGCGCCGCCGAATCCCCCGGGGATGCCGATGTCCTCGCCGATGAGGAAGACGCGCTCATCACGCTGCATTTCCTCGATGATGGCCTCGCGGATGGCCGCGCCGATGGACAGGCGCCGCTCGCCCGCCCGATCGCCGCTCACCGGGTCCCGCCTCTCAGGGACGGGACGGGGAAGGCATCGGCGTAGACCCCGGTGAAGGCCTCGGCCGGGTCGGGCTCCGGCGACTCCCGCGCGAACGTGACGGCATCCTCGAGCTCGGCCTCCACCTCGGCCTCGACGGCATCGAGCCGCCCGGCCTCGCTCGGATCGCGTTCCACGAGGGCATCGCGCAGTCTCGTCAGGGGGTCCAGGTCGCGCCAGGCATCCTCCTCCTCCCGCTCGCGGTACTTGCGGGCATCGCCACGGCTGTGCCCGGCGAAGCGGTAGGTCTTGGCCTCGATCAGCGACGGGCCGCCTCCGGCCGCCGCGCGCTCGCGGGCCGCCGCCGTCGCCTCGCGCATCGCGACAACGTCCATGCCGTCGACAGAGACGGCGGGGATGCCGTAGGCCGCGACGCGGTCGACCACGTCGGGCACGAGAGTCGTGAGGTGGTACGCCGTGGACGCGCCGTACAGGTTGTTCTCGCAGACGTAGACGATGGGAAGTCGCTGGACGGCGGCGAAGTTGACGCCCTCGTGGAAGGCGCCCTCGTTCGTCGCGCCCTCGCCGAAGAAGCAGGCGGCTACCTGGCCCGACCCCTGCAGCTTGAAGGCCAGTCCCATGCCACTCACGATGCTGACCCCGCCCGCCACGATGGCGATCGCGGGGACCATCCCCACGTCGGGGTCGCCGAGGTGCATCGAGCCGCCCTTGCCCCCGCAGCACCCTGTCGCCTTGCCGTAGAGCTCGGCCATGGCGCCGCGCATGCTCACCCCCTTGGCCAGCGCGTGCCCATGGGGTCGATGCGTGGACGTGATCCAGTCGCCCGGCTCGAGGGCGTCGCACACGCCGACGGCGACGGCCTCCTGGCCCTGGTACTGGTGCACGGTCCCGGGCAACTCCCCCTTGAGGAAGAGCTGGTAGACCCGGTCCTCGAAGCGCCGCAGGCGCACGAGTCCTCGGTACAGGCTGCGCGCATGGTCCGCGTCGAGGCCCGACACGTCCACGGGCACGGTCACGCGACCTCCTTCGCGAGCAGGGCCTCCGCGCGCCCGCTGCCGCCGTAGAGGCGGATCAACTGACGGACCGCAGAGGCGACCGCCCCCTTGCCGGCGACCAGGAAGTCGGTGTCCTTGTGCGAGCCCACCAGGTCGTGCACCGACTCCCGGCCGGTCCAGCCTCCGGCATTGGCCATCACGGCATCGAGGAACACGCGCTTGAGCCGCGTCCCGACATTGAACTTCGCAACGCCCGAGTCGAGCGCGGCGTCGACGTCGGCCGGCGGGAAGCCGGTGCCCCCGTGGATCGCCAGCGGCACGCCGACCGCAGCGTCGATCGCCTTCAACCGAGGGAGGTCGATCGCGGCCGTCCCCGCGGTCAGCAGGTGCACGTTGCCCACCGCCACCGCAAGGCAGTCGACACCGGTCTCCTCGACGAATGCGCGCGCCTCGGCGGGATCGGTGAGGTAGGCGTGGCCATCCTGGACGCGCCCGTCGACGAAGTCCGGGAGGCTGCCGAACTCCGCCTCGACGGCCACCCCGGCCGGATGTGCCGCTTCGACCAGCGCCGACACTGCCGCGACTGCCTCGGGGACGGGCCAGCGGTGACTGTCGATCATGACGGCCGTGAAGCCGCTGTCAATGCCGCGAAGTGCCTGCTCGAGCGTGTGGGTCTCGTTGAGGAGCAGGGCCAGCGGCACGTCGGACCCCTCCACCAGGGATCGCCCCATCGCGCCGAGGAAGGCGATGCCGCGGTCGTCGAGCCACGGGTCGTCCAGCATGGTCGCACCGAATCCCACGATGACCGGGGCGCGCTCCTCGTGCGCGGCGGCGAGCACCGCCTCGAGGGAATAGCTGTCCCAGCTCTCGAAGTACCCGAGGGCATATCCGTGCTGGCGCGCGTCGGCAAGCAGCTCGGGCAGGGGGATCAGCGGCATGCGCGACGCCTACGCCGGCCCGGCGACGAGGGGGACCTGGCGGACGGCGATCCCCGTCATGGCGGCGCGGGCCTCTGCGTCGGAGAACCTCGTGGAATGGCAACCCACGCCCCGGCAGACCGAGGCGCCGAGCGCCGAGGCATAGCGCAGCGCTTCCTCGGTAGCCCAGCCGCGCAGCATTCCGGCGACGATACCAGCGGTGAACGCGTCGCCGGCTCCGGAGCCGTCGACGAAGTCGACCTCCAGGGGCGCGACGTCGAGAGCCCGATCGTGGTCGGCATACAGGGCTCCGCGGCCACCGCACGTGATGACGACCCAGGAGCAGCCCCATGCGAGAAGTTGCGCCGCCTGTTCTCGTGGATCGGATCGGCCGGTGAGTGCCGCGGCCTCGTCCTGGTTGGGCAGGAAGCCATCGACATGTGGCAGCAGGGGCCGCAGCGCGCGTGCCGGGTCCGCGGCATCGCGCGGGATGACGACATCGAGGAGGACGCGAACTCCCTGAGACCGCAGACGGCGGATGACGGGCTCGAGGTCCTCCGCAGTGAGGCCGGGGAGCACCAGGTAGCCACCGATGACCAGCAGGGACGCACCGGCCGCACCCGTCTCCACATCCGAGGCCGAGTAGTGGGCATTGGCGCCGATGCAGTGCAGGAAGCGACGGTCGTCCCCCGCCACGGGGAGCACCACGGTCTGGGACGTGGGGGCAGCGGGGCTCCGCGTGACGGCGGAGACGTCGACGCCAGCCGCCTCGAGCTCCTCCAC
>JBJTJS010000073.1:0-2092 GCA_046096085.1 bacterium | reverse complement strand
TCGACATCGGCGACCACCTCTTCGTGGCCGGGGAGGTCATCACCTCCAAGCGCGGCGAGCTGTCGGTCCTCGCCGACGAGTGGCGCATGGCGGCGAAGTCTCTCCGGCCCCTTCCGGTGGCGCACAAGCCCCTGTCGGAGGAGACGCGGGTGCGTCAGCGCTATGTCGACCTCATCGTCCGCCCCGAGGCGCGCGAGATGGCGCGCGTGCGCGTGGCCGCGGAGGCGAGCATCCGGACCAGCCTCATCGACCGGGGCTACCTGGAGATCGAGACCCCGATCCTCCAGACGCAGCAGGGCGGCGCGACCGCGCGGCCCTTCGTCACGCGGTCGCACGCCTTCGACATGGAGCTCTTCCTGCGCATCGCGCCCGAGCTCTTCCTCAAGCGGGCGCTCGTGGGGGGACTGGACCGCGTCTTCGAGATCAACCGCAACTTCCGCAACGAGGGCGCGGACTCCACCCACTCGCCGGAGTACGTCGCGCTGGAGTTCTACCAGGCGTACGCCGACTACCGCGACATGGCGAGGACCACCCGCGAGATCATCCAGGAGGCCGCGCTGGCAGCCACAGGGAGCCTCGTGGTGACCCATGCCGATGGCACCGTCCATGACCTGTCCGGCGAGTGGGCCGAGGTGGACCTCTACTCGGCCGTGGCCGCCGCCGTCGGTCGCGAGATCGCACCGAGCACGTCCCTGGGTGAGCTCACCGAGCTGTGCCGGGCCCACGGGATCGAGCCCCAGCCCCACTGGCTTCCGGGCAAGTGCGTCGAGGAGCTGTTCGAGGAACTCGTGGTGCCGACGTTCACGCGGCCGACGTTCGTCATGGACTATCCCGAGGACACCTCGCCCCTGACACGTCACCATCCGGGCAAGCCGGGAGTCGTGGAGAAGTGGGACCTCTACGTCAACGGCTACGAGCAGGCCACGGGCTACTCCGAGCTCGCCGACCCGGTGATCCAGCGCGAGCGGCTCGTCGCCCAGGCCGCCCAGGGAGCCCGCGGCGACCTCGAGGCCATGCCGGTCGACGAGGACTTCCTGCGCGCGCTCGAGATCGGCATGCCGCCCGCCGGCGGTGTCGGCCTGGGCATCGACCGCCTCCTCATGTCCCTCACCGGGCTCGGCATCCGCGAGACGATCCTCTTCCCGCTGGTGAAGCCGGAGGCGCGCGCGTGAGCGTGATGCTGCGGCCGGCGCGCACCGCGGACGTGGCGGCGATCCGCGCCCTCATCGACTCGCACACGGCCGACCGTCGGATGCTCGCCAAGGCCGCCGTCACCCTCTACGAGGACATCCAGGAATTCGTCGTCGCCGAGGCCGAGGGGCGCGTCGTGGGGTGCGGCGCACTGCACGTCATGTGGCGGGACCTCGCTGAGGTGCGCACGCTCGTGGTCGAGGACGAGCTCCAGGGCCAGGGGATCGGCTCGCGGATCCTGGGCCGCCTGCTGGAGAGGGCGCGCGACCTGGGCGTCCAGCGCCTCTTCTGCCTCACCTTCGAGGTGGGCTTCTTCTCCGGGCACGGGTTCGAGGAGATCGAGGGCAGTCCCGTGGAGCCCGACGTCTACGAGCACCTCCTGGAGAGCTACGACGAGGGGGTCGCGGAGTTCCTGGGGCTGGAGCGGGTGCGTCCCAACTACCTTGGCAACCACAGAATGCTTATGGTTCTGGGGTGACATCCCGGATCCGCGCCCGCTCGGCCATGTTCCTGGCCGCCGGCGCCGTGAGTGGCGCGCTCTTCGCCTCCCTGCTTGCCGCGTCCACCGCTCCCGCGGTCCCCGCGGCAGTTCCGGCCCCCGCTCCGCTCGCCGGCCTGGTCATCGCCCTCGATCCCGGTCACCAGCTCGGCAACTCCAACCCGGCATTCGCCGATGAGATGGCGCAGAGCCGCTTCAACGGCTATGAGACGAAGGCCTGCAACACCACGGGCACGGCGACGGCGAGCGGCTTTGCCGAGTCGACCTTCATCTGGCGCGTCGCCCGCTACCTCAAGGTGCGCCTGCGCCAACTGGGCGCGAAGGTCAAGATGACGCGCGACGGCGACTCCTATCGCAAGTGGGGACCCTGCGTGTGGGACCGCGGGGAGTTCGGCGCCGAGG
>JBJTJS010000072.1:0-3719 GCA_046096085.1 bacterium | reverse complement strand
ACGCGGTGCAGGATCGGCGCGCGTCCCTGCGGCCCGAGCGCGGCCCAGCCGGGGAAGGCATCGCGGGCGGACGCCACAGCGGCGTCCACCTCCGCCGCACCGCCGCGCGCCACGTCACCGAGTTCGGACCCGTCGATGGGGGAGAGGTCCAGGAACGTCGTCGCGGAGTCCACGCGCTCGCCCGCGATCCAGTGCCGCGGATCGACGCGGACGCCGGCAACCTCGAGCATGGGACCTCCCGGGAGATTGTTCGGACCCTAACGGATTTCGGCCATGGGCGCCAGGAGCGGCCCCGACCCCCGCCTTGCGTCTCCCTCAGTAACGGGGCGTGGCCGTGAGCTTGCGGGCGTAGGTGACGTCGAGCAGCAGCAGGAAGCCGCCCTGGATGGCGATGGCGACGCCGTCTCCCACGCCCATCCCGAACGTCGTCCTCCCCGTCCCCCCTCGCACGGCGATCGCGGTTCCGCCGAGAACGTAGACCACGTCGGCCGCGGCGTTCGCCCACAGCAGTTTGCGCAGGCGTGCGACCTGGGTGTGGACCTCGTCGGGGGTCAGGGTGCCGCGGCGCGAGCGCGCGAGTCGGCCGACGCCAGCGATAGCCAGGTCCACGAGCCCCCACATCGCGGTCTGCCGACCGAAGCGGCGCAGCGGACCCCCGGAGCCCAGGCCGAGGGTGATGCCGAGCGCGGCGCTGGCCAGCCCCCAGCCAGCGAGTTCGCCGGTGAGGGCGCCCTCGATCTCCTCGAACGACGCCTGATCGAACCCTTCCTGAATCACCACGACCTCACCCATGGTCCGAGCATCCCACCGAGTGCAGGCCCTCAGTGCACGTGCTCTTCAGGTGCGCGCCCGTGATGGGATGACTAGTCTCACGTGTGATACTTTTGGCCCGTGGCAGAGGTGAGTATCCGGGACCTGCGCAATCACGGCGGCGAGGTCATCGACGCCGTGGCGTCGGGCAAGTCCGTCACCGTGACGCGCCAGGGGCGGCCGGTGGCGCGCCTGGTCCCCATCGCGGAGCGGGGCACGTCACGCGAGGAGCTGAAGGCATCCTGGGTCGGCGTGCCACGCGTGGATTACGCCGACCTGCGGCGCGACGTCGACGAGGTGGTCGACCAGTCGTGGTGAGCGAACGCGGCCTCTTGGACACCAGTGCCGTGCTGGTGCTCGACGAGTATCTCGATGATCCGAGGATGCCTGAACGGCTACTCATCTCCACGGTCACCTTGGCGGAGTTGTCGGTAGGTCCACTCGTGGCCCACAGTGACGCCGAGCGTGCTGACCGCTTGAGTGTCCTGCAGCAGGCCGAGGCACATCTGGACACGATCGCGTTCGACGCTGCGGCTGCACGGGCCTTCGGAAGGGTGTCCGCTGATCTCAGGGTGGCCGGGCGCAAGCCGAAGGCGCGGGCCTTCGATGCTCTCATCGCCGCGACCGCGCTCGCCCACGACATTCCTCTGATCACCGCCAACGCACGCGACGTCCTCGGCATTCGCGACCTCGCCGTCGTCGACCTTCTCGCGGATCCTTGACGTGGTCGCGGGCTATCCTGCCGCCGTGAGCCGTCCCCGCATCGCGTTGCTTGGCCGCTTCGCCGAGCACACGTCCGCAACCCGCTACTCCGCCGTGGTGTCGGCCCGGGCGCTGCTGGAATCGCTCTGGAGGGCAGGCGCAGACCCGGTGACCCTGCTGCCCTCCCCGGCGCCGTCCGGGACTGATTGGAATTCGCGGCTGGCGGGGTTCGACGGCGTCGTGCTCTGCGGGGGTGCCGACGTCGACCCGCGACGCTACGGCGCAACGGATATCCACTCCGAGGTGTACGACGTCAACGAGCTGCAGGACGAGGCAGACCTGTCCCTGGCGGACTACTGCTTCGCGCAGGGCATTCCCACGCTGGCCATCTGCCGTGGTCTTCATGTCGTCAACGTGCTGCGGGGAGGATCGCTCGTCCAGCACATGGACGAGCACCATCGGCACGTCGTCCATGACGTCGTCCTCGAGAGCGGTCCGGTCGGCATCGAGCCCGGGCCGATCCGAGCCTCCTGCTACCACCACCAGTGCATCGACCGGCTCGGCTCCGGGCTGGAGGTCGTCGGGCGTGCGGAGGACGGCACCGTCGAGGCTGTCGCCATCGACTCGGCCGGCTGGGCGTTCGGCGTCCAGTGGCAACCGGAGGACACGGCGGCCGACGACCCCCGCCAGCTCGGCCTGCTCAGGGCGCTCGTCGCCGCCTCCGTCTGATGACCTCCTAGCCGGCTCCTACGTCGGAGCCGGTGGGGAGAACGGGCACGCCTGGTCGATCGGCGGCACCGACCCGGACACGAGGTAGTCGCTCACGATCCCATCGACGCAGGGGGATTCGGCGAGGACGAACACCCCGTGCGAGCCGCTGGCGATGGTCACCATGCGCATGGCGCGGTAGGTCCGCGACATGTTGACCGCCCACTGGTAGGGCGTCTCCCCGTCGTGCGTGCCGTTGGTGATCAGCCCGGGGACATTGGGTCCGTAGCGCCGGGGCCGGGGCACCGGGTTCGGCTCCGCCGCGCCGTAGCCGCTGCAGGACGCGAGGTAGTCCACGGCCAGCGAGCCGCCGTACAGCGGCGCCTCGCGCACGGACCAGTTGAGCGGCCCACGCATCGCATCGCGCGTCATCCGGTCGGCGAAGTCCTGGCACAGGATGGCGGAGAAGACCCCGGCATTGCTGTCGGTCGCCGGGCTCTGCAGCGCGGGGTTGGTGAGGCCCTGCAGCGCTGCCTGCTGCTCGGGACCGCTGCCGAAGATCGCGATGTACGACGCCTCGATGGCCGCCTGCGCTGCGGGCCATGCCTCGAGGAAGGGGACGGACCCGGCGACGACATCGAGCAGGTCCCAGCGCGTGTAGCGGGTGCCATCGGGGAGGGCCAGCGTGCGCTTGTCCAACTCGCGCAAGACGCTCGTCATCTGGGTGCGCAGGGTGGGGGCCACGTCGAGGAAGAACCCGATGGAGTGATCCGGTGCGGGCGAGCCGCTGCTGAGGGCGCTGAACGTCGTCTGCGGGTTCATGTTGCCGTCGAACACGAGCGCGCGGACCTTCGACGGGAAGAGCTGCGCGTACGTCGACCCCAGCATCGTCCCGTAGGAGATTCCCCAATACGTGAGCTTCTCGTCCCCCACGGCGGCGCGCAGGGCGTCGAGGTCGTACGCCCCCTCGAGGGTGCCCGCGTGCTCGATGATGTCGCGGTTGGCCCGGTAGCAGTCGCGGTTGACGCGACCCAGGTCGCGAATCCGCTGGTCGAGGACGCGCTGCCACTTCACCTTGCCCGTCGCGGGGCGCACGGGCATGGGTGCGTCGCACCCGGTGATCGCCGGCGTGGACGAGCCGATCCCGCGCGGATCCCAGGTGACGAGGTCGAATGCCTGCCGCACCTCGGCGGGAAGCAGGTAGCCGATCTTCGCGACCTGCAGACCCGATCCGCCGGGTCCGCCCGGGTTCATGAAGAGGCTGCCGATCCGCTGCTCGGGCGTCCCGGTCGCGGGCAGCCGCACCACCGCGAGTTGCACCTTCGCGCCGGCGGGACGGGCGCGATCGAGGGGACGTTCGAGGGTTGCGCAGTCGAATCCGTCGAGCGACGCCGACGTGCACGGCTGCCAGTCCAGCGCGGGCGGGGGGTCGGCGAGACCCGCGGCCGCGCCCGTGGTGCCGACGAGGGAGCCGGTGGCGAGCGTCGCGAGAGCGAGAG
>JBJTJS010000071.1:0-6658 GCA_046096085.1 bacterium | reverse complement strand
CGCCGAGCGCGCGGAACTGTGCGATCTCTTCCTCGAGGTGGGTCCGGACGCACCCACCCTGTGCGAGGGCTGGACGACCCGCGACCTCGCCGCGCACCTCGCGGTGCGCGAAGGCCGCCCGGACGCCGCCGCGGGAATCCTCGGCGGCCCCCTGTCCGGCTATGCCGCGTCCGTCCAGCAGTCCTACGCCGACCGCCCGTGGAACGACCTCGTCGCCACGGTGCGCACGGGGCCGCCGCTGTACTCGCCGATGCGCTGGGCCGACGGCCTCGCCAACCTCTTCGAGTTCTCCGTCCATCACGAGGACGTGCGCAGGGCGACACCCCCTCTCCCGGACGGCTCGCCGTCATGGCAGCCGCGCGAACTGCCCCCGGGCGAGCAGGACGTCATCTGGGCGCGGCTCACGAAGGCCAGCCGCCTCCTCGCGCGCAAGGCTCCCGTGGGGCTCGTGCTCGAGAGGAACGGCACCGGCGACCGCCATGTGGCGAAGGCGGGGTCTCCGGCCGTCACCCTCACGGGCGAGCCCTTGGAGATCCTCCTCCGCCTGTTCGGCCGGCGCGCCGTCGTCCTGGAGGTCTCCGGCGACGAGGCAGCCGTCGAACGCTTCGCGTCCGCGCGCCTGGGCGTGTGAGCTCGCTGGTCTTCCCCTGAGTCGCGAGCACCCCTAGGGTGGAGGGAGTGCGCCGGGTGGCGTGAGGTCATCGGTCGCAGGGGAGGCCCGCATGGGCACGTGGGTAGTCCGTACGTCGACAGCCGCCGGAGCGGCGCTCGCGCTCGGTGCGGCGGTGCTCGTGGCCCCGGTCGCGGCGTCGGGTGCCGAGGGCACCGCAGCGCAGCCGGTCCTCACCGGCGACTACACCGACACCCAGTGGAACCTCCTCGCCACCTCCTTGGAGGCCGTGCATGCAGCTGGGCACACCGGCAAGGGCGTGACCATCGCGATCCTCGACAGCAACTTCGACGGCACCCATCCGGAAATCGCACCGAACGTGGTCGAGTCATTCGTCGTCGAGGGCACCAAGGTCAAGGAGGTGGCGCCGACCGACATGAACTCCACCGAGGCGCACGGCACGCACGTCGCCGGCATCGCGGCCGGGGTCTCGGATGGCACGGGCATGACGGGAGTCGCCCCAGAGGCGAGCCTCATCCTCGGCGCGGTCGCCTGGGAGGAGTCGGACCCGGAGGTCTGGCCCAGCGTCATCGCGGGCCTCAACCATGTGGCGGGCCGCGCGGACGTCATCAACGTGTCACTCGGCCAGCCGCAGGAGCTCATGCCCACGGAGTTGCGCGACGAACTGTGCGCAGCCGTCGGCAACGCGACCGAGGCCGGGAGCGTCGTCGTCATCGCGGCGGGCAACTCTGGCACGGACGGCAATCCCGCGATGGTGCCGGCAGGGTGCGCCACCGCCGTCACGGTCAGCGCGCTCGACCCCGATCTCGACCTCGCCTACTTCTCGTCGTTCGAGGGCTTCGTGTCGGTGGCCGCGCCCGGCACCGACATCCTGGGCCCACTCTCTCGCGCGGCTGCCGTGGGCACGCCGTTCGAGGTCGAGCCGCGGCCCCTCGTCATGATGAGCGGGACGTCGATGGCCGCGCCGTTCGTGGCTGGCGTCGCCGCGCTCGTCCTCGAGGAGTCCCCCGGCCTGACGCCGGCCGAGGTGCGCCTGCGACTCACCGACACCGCCGAGGACCGCGGGCCCCGCGGCTTCGACCCCGACTACGGCTACGGAGCGGTGAACCCCGCCGCGGCCGTCGGGGAGGAGGCCCTGCCGGCGCCGGCACCCACCGCGTTCACGTCGTACATGTCCTTCATGCCCGTCGTCACCGAGGACGACACCTACGTCTCGTCGCGGTGGGCGCCCCCGGGTGCGGGCGGGGAGATCGAGGGCTACACCATCTCGATCCTCGGCTACGGCGGCGACGACTCGTGGACGGTCGGCCCCCGCGAGGTGCGCGACCTCAGGGCACTGGACCTCGACGCCGGGTGGATCGCGCTCACCGTGCACACCTCCGACGGCAGTTTCACGACGCCGTACTCCCCGGTCAGCGTCAGCGGGGGAGGAGACTCCGTGTTCGCCGGCATGAGCGCTCGGTGGATCGATGGCAACAGGCTGCGCATCTTCTGGGAGCTGCGCGAGCCGCTCCCAGAAGGGCAGGTCCTCACCGTGGAGGCCATGGGCCGGGCGCCGCTCGGGTTCGAGGCGATGCGCCGGGTCACCATCGACCCACGGGGACGCACCTCCGGCAGCCGCACGCTCGACCTCGCCGCTCAGGGCCACAGCCCGCGGGTGCGCGCTGGACTGCGCCAGTACGCCGCGGGCGACCTCGCGACTGTCGTGGCGTGCACCGGGACGTTCGACTGCGCCTTCTTCGAGGTGCCGCCGAAGTTCCCCCTGAGCGTGGCGCTCGCGCCCACGGGGCGCCGGTCGGGCACCCTCGCCCTCTGGCTGAACTCCGTGTCCGTCGAGTCCTGCCCGCTGCGGGCCGGCGTTCACAACTGCGAGGGCGTGGTCGCACGCATCCTGATGGGGGGCCAGAACTACGTGGCGCGGTTCAACGCCATCGGCCAGTCCTACCTCCCGGTGCCGCGGGGCCCCGCCTCGGCGGTCAACCGCGTGGGCGTCGCGCTTCCCGGACTCGACGTGGGCGGGCCGTTCCGACTCGATGTGGTGACCGAGACGGACGGCTCCTTCGGCTGAGGAGCCCTACCATCGAGGGGTGACCGCCACGGCCCCCTCGTCGCCGCAGCGCTCGGGTCGCCTGGCCCGCCTGGTCGACTCCGAGCCGTTCAACCTCGCGATCGCGGGCGTGATCGTGATCAACGCGGTCGTCCTGGGCCTGGAGACCTTCCCTGCCGTGCGCGAGTCGTACGGCGCGCTGCTCATGAGGATCAACGACGCGCTGTACGCCGTCTTCGTCGTCGAGCTGATCCTGAGGATCGCGTCCTACGGACGACGTCCGTGGGACTTCTTCAAGAGTGGCTGGAACGTCTTCGACTTCATCATCATCGGGGGCGCGCTCATCCCGGGCCTGCGGGAGAACGCGCAGATCCTGCGCCTGCTGCGCCTCGCTCGCATCGTGCGGCTCATCCGCTTCCTGCCCGACGCCCGCGTGCTCATCGCCAGCGTGGTGCGCTCCATCCCGCCGCTCGGCAGCATCGTCGTCCTCACCTTCCTGCTCGTGTTCGTGTACGGGATGCTCGGGTGGAGCCTCTTCGGGGCGGCCCTGCCGCAGTCGTGGGGCACGGTGACCCGATCCATGCTCACGCTCTTCGTCCTGCTCACGCTCGAGAACTTCCCCACGTATCTCGAGGAGGCCTCGGCCGTCTCCCCGTGGGCGACGCTCTTCTTCGTCAGCTACGTCCTCCTCGCCGCCTTCGTCATCTTCAACCTCCTCATCGGCATCATCATCAGCTCGATGGAGGAGGCCCGGGAGCGTGAGGCGAGGCGCGAGCTCGAGGGGCGCGACGACCAGGCGGCGATCTCCCTCAAGCGCATCCAGGCGCTGCGCGAATCCCTCGACCAACTCGAGGCGGACCTCAGGGCCGAGCCCACGTCGGCGCCGGCCGCACCCCGCGAGCCGGGTCCCGCCCCGTCCGCGTAGCGCCCCTCGCAAGCGCGCGCCTCCGGTAGCGTCACGCCATGGATCTCGTGGCGGGCGTGGATTCCTCCACCCAGTCGGTCAAAGTCGTCGTCCGCGAGACCGAGACCGGGGCGCTCGTGCGCGAGGCGCGGGCGGTGCACCCCGACGGCACGGAGGTGCACCCCGATGCCTGGTGGAGTGCCCTGGAGGAGGTGCTCGAGCCCGCCCTCGAAGGCGTGTCCGCGCTCGCCGTCGCCGCCCAGCAGCACGGCATGGTCGTCCTCGGCGAGGGAGACGAGGTCATCCGGCCGGCGCTGCTGTGGAACGACACCCGGTCTGCCCAGGACGCCGAGGACCTCGTGGTCGAGGGCGGCGGACCGGTGCGGTGGGCCGACACCGTCGGAAGCGTTCCGGTGGCGTCGTTCACCGTGACGAAGTTGCGCTGGCTCGCCCGGGCCGAGCCCCAGCGCGCCGAGCGGGTACGTCGCGTCATGCTGCCGCACGACTGGCTCACGTGGAGGCTGGCGGGGCAACCGGCGGAGGCGACCACGGACCGCGGCGACGCCTCGGGGACCGGCTACTGGTCACCGGCGCTCGGCGCGTACGTCCCCGAGCTCCTCGGCCTCGCCCTGGGCCACGTGCCCGAGGTGCCGCGCGTGGCGGGCCCCCGCGAGATCGTCGGCGAGACCCGCGACGGCCGGTCGTTGGCGCCGGGCACGGGGGACAACATGGGGGCCGCGCTGGGCGTCGGCGCGCGCCCGGGCGACGTCGTGGTGTCGCTGGGCACATCGGGGACGGCGTTCGCGGTATCGGACCTGCCCACGGCCGATCCGTCGGGGCAGGTGGCCGGCTTCGCCGACGCCACCGGCCGATTCCTTCCGCTCGTGTGCACCCTCAATGCCGCGCGCGTCCTCGCCTCGACCGCGCAGCTGCTCGGCGTGGATCTCGACCGGCTGTCGGAACTCGCGCTGCGGGCCGCTGCGGGCAGCGCCGGCCTGACCCTGCTTCCCTATCTCGACGGCGAGCGCACGCCCAATCTGCCGCATGCGACGGGCAGCCTCGTCGGTCTCCCGCGCGATGCGATGACACCGGAGAACATCGCCCGCGCGAGCGTCGAGGGCATGCTCTGCGGCATGGCCGATGCGGTCGACGCGCTGCGCGCGCAGGGCGTGCAGCCCCGGCGCATCCTCCTCGTGGGGGGTGCGGCGGCCAGCCCGGCGGTGCAGCAGATCGCCACGACCGTGTTCGACGTGCCCGTCGCCGTCCCGGCCCCGGGGGAGTACGTCGCCGACGGGGCGGCTCGGCAGGCGGCGTGGGCGCTCGCCGGGACGGTCGAACCGCCGGAGTGGAGCGCAGGGGGGCTGCAGGAACTCGATCCGCGCCCGGTTCCCGCCGTGCGCGAGGCCTACGCCCGGGCGTTCGCGACCGTTCACGGTCGCCAGACCGCGTGACCTTTTCGTTACCGATTCGCAGCGCGAGGGTGACGCGCAGGGGTTGCGGGCCCCCGCCACCCGCCATATGTTCGGGCAGACAACAATCTCGGCCCGGGGCTCCGGAGCCGACGACCTGCAGGGGGACGGATGGCGGACTACACCCCCACGCCCGAGGACCGATTCGCCTTCGGCCTGTGGACCATCGGGCATCCCGGTCGCGACCCCTTCGGCGAGGCGACCCGACCGCCGCTGCCGCCGGGTGACTTCGTCCGCGGCCTCGCCGATATCGGCGCCTGGGGCGTGAGTTTTCACGACGACGACCTCATGACGTTCGGCGCCGACGAGTCTGAGCGACGCCGCCAGCTCGACGACTTCAAGAAGGCTCTCGCCTCCTCCGGGATCGTCTGTTCGATGGCCACCACCAATCTCTTCTGGCACCCGATGTTCAAGGACGGTGCCTTCACCTCCAATGACCGCGACGTACGCCGGTTCGCCATCGCGAAGTCCATGCGCAATCTCGACGTCGCCGCGGAGCTCGGCGCTCCGATCTATGTCTTCTGGGGCGGCCGTGAGGGCGTGGAGTCCGCGGCGTCCAAGACCCCTGCGGACGCGCTCGACCGCTACCGCGAGGCGCTGGACTTCCTGGCCTCCTACGTCGTCGAGCAGGGATACGACATCCGCTTCGCCATCGAGCCGAAGCCCAACGAGCCGCGCGGGGACACCTTCTTGCCCACGGTAGGCCACGCCCTCGCCTTCATCGAGACCCTCGATCACGCCGACATGGTGGGCCTCAACCCCGAGGTGGCCCACGAGACCATGGCGGGCCTGAGCTTCTACCAGGGCGTGGCCCAGACGCTGTGGCAGGGCAAGCTCTTCCACATCGACCTCAACGACCAGAAGATCGGCCGCTACGACCAGGACCTGCGGTTCGGCTCCGAGGGCATCAAGGACGACTTCTTCGTGGTGCGACTGCTGGAGAACAGCGGCTACTCCGGTGCCAAGCACTTCGACGCCCGCCCCTACCGCAACGAATGGGGCGACGGCATCTGGGACTTCGCGCGCGGGTGCATGCGCACCTACCTCATCCTTCGCGAGAAGGCCCGGGAGTTCGACGCGAACCCCCGCGTGGCCGAGGCCATGGCCGCGGCGAGCGTCCCAGAACTCGCCATCCCCACCGTCGGGCCCTACTCCCGGGCCGCCGCCGATGAGCTTCTCGCCGAGAAGTTCGACCCCGAAGCCCTGGCCAGTCGCGGCTACCGCAACGAGCAACTGGACCAGTTGGTGATCGACACGATCCTGGGCGCCTGACCAGGATCGCGCGACGCCGCACGACAGCACCACGGCTCCACCGCACCACAGATCGACGGCACGAGAGCACGACCACCTCTGAGAGAACGCACGACAGCGAACGACGGTGCGCGGCACCACGCACCGACCCGACACGCAGGGAAGCCCTGCTGAGAAAGGACCCAGATGTCCAAGCGCACCTTCGGAGCATTCGCCGGCCTCGCGGCCGCCGGGCTCCTCCTTGCCGCATGTGGCGGCAGTACGACCGGTACCTCATCGAGTGCCCCCGCCGAGAGCAGCGCGCCCGCCGAGACGAGCGCGCCCGCCGAGACGAGCGCGCCCGCCGAGACGAGCAC
>JBJTJS010000070.1:0-2587 GCA_046096085.1 bacterium | reverse complement strand
GACGGGGGGCTTGGCGGCCGCGGCGTTCCTCACGCGCGACTCGGCGTACCCGCTCGTCGGCGCGAGCCTGGGCCTCATGGGCCTCGGCCTGGGACTCGTCCTCCCGCAGGCGACGAACGGCATCCTCGCGTCCGTGCCGCGCGAGCGCAGTGGCCTGGGGTCGGCGGTCAACGACGGGATGAGCGAACTCGGCGGCTCCCTCGGCGTCGCGATCCTCGGATGGCTGCTCGCGATGGGCTACCGCAACGGGATCGAGGAGCATGTGGCCGCCGCGGGAGACGCGATCGCGACGATTCCTCCCGATGTCGTGTCCGCGGTGCGGGAGTCCCTCGCCGCCGGGGTGCTCGCCGTGGGGGGCCTTCCTTACGACGAGGCCGGCCCGATCCGCGAGGCCGCGGGGGGTGCCTTCGTGTCGGGCATGACCACCGCGCTCCTGGTGGCGGCGGCGATCGTGGCGGCGGGGACGGCCCTGGCGTGGTGGCTGTTCCCGGCCCGCGTGGAGCAGGTCGCGGAGTAGGGGCGGACTGAGGCGGCGTTACCGGGATTCACCGGGCGTGGCCGGCGTCCGGTCGGGCACACTGCCCCTGACAGGGGGCGCCGCCCCTGACCGGGAGGGCCGATCGTGGCGTCACGGCGGACGATGGCGATCGTGGCGGCCTCCGCGGCGGCCGCCGCGATGATGGTGCCCTCCGCTGCGGGTTCCGGAGCGGCGACAGTGGCGTCGGATGCGGGTGTCAGCGCATCCGCGTCACCCTCGCGGGGAGTGATCGTGCGCATGCGCCCCGGGGGGAGGTCTCTCGCGCTCCTCGCTGCCGGCGTACGGGCCCTGGCCCGCGAGGCACCGGCGGGCATCACCCTGGCGGGGTCGAGGGCCATGGGAATCCCGGGCACGCGCCTGATGCTGTTCAGCGACCCGATTCCGGAGGCGGAGGCGGACGCGGTCGCGCGCTCGCTGGAGTCGCGACGCGACGTCGCCTGGGCCGAGCCCGACGTCCTGGCGTTCCCCGACGCCGCTCCGGTGCTCCCCAACGACCCGCGCTTCACCCAGCAGTGGGACATGTGGGACGGGGGCGGTCCCCTCGACTACAGCGTCAAGGGTCCGACGGCATGGGGCGTGACGACCGGCTCGCCGTCCGTGGTGGTCGCGGTCGTCGACACGGGATCGACGAGTCATCCGGACCTCGCGGGCAGCACGGTGCCCGGGTACGACTTCATCTCCTCGTCGATGATCGCGAACGACGGCGATGGTCGCGATCCCGACCCGAGCGACCCGGGGAACTGGCTCACTGCCGACGAGGTGGCGCCCGGCGGGGCCTTCAGCGGGTGCAACAAAGGCAGGAGCCGGGCGAGCTCCTGGCACGGGACCCACGTCCACGGGACGATCAACGCGCTGCAGGGCAATGGGCTGGGGGTGACGGGCCTGGCTCCCGCGGTGAAGGTGCAGCACGTGCGAGCCCTGGGGAAGTGCGGTGGCTGGTCCTCCGACATCGCCGACGGGATGGTCTGGGCGGCGGGAGGGACCGTGGCCGGGGTGCCGGCGAATCCCACGCCGGCGAAGGTCCTCAACCTCTCGCTGGGCGGGGCCTCCACCTGCCGTTCGGTGTACCAGGACGCGATCGACGAGGTCCGTGGCCTCGAGGCCACGATCGTCGTGTCCGCGGGGAACGAACGCAGCCCGGTCTCCGGCTACAGCCCGGCCAGTTGCGCCGGCGTGATCGCGGTCGCCTCGACGGACCGCAGCGGACTGCGCTCGGACTTCTCGAACTTCGGCACGCAGGACGGCCAGATCGCCCTCGCCGCACCCGGAAGCGTGATCCTCTCGACGATCAACTCCGGCGCGACCAGCCCGGCGGGGCCGGACTACGGATGGATGTCGGGCACGTCGATGGCCGCCCCGCACGTCGCCGCGGCGGCGGCACTCGTCTACTCGGTCGGCGTGACGGACGCGGACGTCGTCAGGGCCCGGCTCGAGGCGGCCGTGTCCGGGTTCTCCGCGACCGGCCCCGCCGACGTGACCTGCGACGCGACGGCGTGCGGCGCGGGGATCCTCGATGTGAGCCGCCTGGCACTGGAGGCGCCGTCCGCGCGGGCGCCGGGCGCTCCCGCGAGCGTCGGGCACACACCGCTGTCCGAGACGGCGCTGCGACTGGACTGGGATCCCCCGGCGGACGATGGCGGATCGCCGGTGACGGCGTACCGGGTAGAGCAGCGCCTGGGGTCCACGGCCTACCAGTGGGTCGCGACGACGTCGCTCCCGTCGGTCGAACTCCAGGACCTGCTGCCCACGGGGAGCTACACGTTCCGTGTCCGCGCGGTGAACGCGGTCGAACCCGGAGCGTGGTCGGCGGAGTACGGCCCGGTGATGCTCCGCGAGGTCACCGCGCCTGGCGCGCCGACGATCCTCGGGCACACCCGGCTCGGTGACACCAGCCTCCTCCTGGAGTGGGAGGAGCCCGCGGACGACGGCGGGGAGGCGCCGGTCTACGAGGTCCAACTGCGGGCCGGCACCTCGCCCTGGCAGCTGGCGAGGATCACTGCGGGGCCCGCGGGGCAGGTGGACGGCCTCGCGCCGACCGCGGTGTACCGC
>JBJTJS010000069.1:0-2368 GCA_046096085.1 bacterium | reverse complement strand
AGCGAGAGCGAGCGGGGCGATGGACAGGTACGGCGCTGCGCGCATGACCCGACTGTGACGGAGGACGCGCTGAGCGTCAAGAGCCGCTAGTTGATTGCGTTTTTGCAGATCCGCTCCGCCATCGCGAGGCTCGAGGTCCACGCTGGCAACACTGCGTTGAGCACGTGGGTCGAACGCTCGCCCGGCCGAACGACGAAGTCCATCTCGAGCCTGCCGCTGGGCACGTGCAGCAGCTGCGCGCGTACGCCGACGCGACCCCGCTCGCGGAAGTCGTGAGCGTTGACACTCGGCACGAGGGCGCGGGCCTGAGAGACGAGGTACTTGCGCGAGTACTTCGGCATCTCGGTGCGCACGAGCCCCGGCACGTCGTGGTGCGGCGAGCGGAGGAACCGCGGATACAGGCGCGCGACGTCGATCGCCTCGCGCGCATCGAACCCGCCGACGCCGCCGTAGTCCTCGCGCCACAGCGACGGGATCGCTGTCGGACCGACCTTCGCGCGCCCGTCGACGGTCACCGTGAGGTGGACCCCGAGGAACGGGTTGCGCGCGTCGGGCACCGGGTAGACGTGGCACTGCAACCGACCGGCGGGCCAGTTCGAGTACCAGTAGAGCCCCTTGAAGGGCAGCATCCGGTACTCCTCGCCGACCCCGAACCAGTGGGCGACCCGGTCGGCGTAGAGGCCGGCGGCGTTGATCGTGTGGCCGACCGCGATGCGCTGGTACGGCGTACGCACCCATCCCGGCCCGGCGTCGATTACGGGGGTGCCCAGACGCACCTCGCCGCCGCGCTCGATCACGCGCGCCGCGAGCGCTTCGACCACGGCGGTTGGGTCGGCGACCGCCGTGGAGGGCGACCACAGCGCCTTCCCGTGCGTGCGGGCGAGCGGCTCGAGGTCGCGCAGGCCGGCCTCGTCCACGATCTCCAGCGGGACGCTGTTGGCCTGGCCCCGCGCGTAGAGAGCCTGCAGGGCGGGAAGTTGCTCCGGGGATGTCGTGACGACCACCTTGCCTGTCTCGCGCACGCTGACCCCGCGCTCCGCGCAGAACTCCCTGAGCATGACGTTGCCGCGCCGGGTGAGCTGCGCCTTGAGCGAGTCTGGGTCGTAGTAGAACCCGGCGTGGAGGACCCCGGAGTTCCTTCCTGAGGCATGGGCGGCGAGGCGCTCCTCCTTGTCGAGGACGACGACGCGGGTGCCGGGATGCTCGGCGAGCCAAGCGTCGGCGAGGGCGAGCCCGACGACACCCCCGCCGATGACGGCCACGTCGTAACCGCGCATGCCCTCGACCCTAGCCGCGCAGGCGCGCAGGATGTGGGCTTCGAAGGGTTGCCCCATCGGCGTGCGCCTGGTACGTTCGCAAGCCACGAGCCGACAATCCCTGCGGCTTCGGCAGGGAGGGGTGGCTATGCCGGACTCTGCTGAGGCCTCGCCATTCGACGGGCTGTCACGCCGCGGGTTCCTGGCCGGGCACGCCGGGGTGGCTGGCGTCGCGCTCGCGGCGGGGGCGACGTCCTCGGCTGTGGCTGCCGGGGAGAGGGCCGAGGACAAGCACGGCGACAAGGTCACGCCCGATCAGGCACTGAAGTGGCTGAAGCAGGGCAACAGGCGATGGGTCAAGCGTGACATCAAGCGCGTCGACCACACGCCTCCCTACCGTGACATCACCAAGGGCCAGTGGCCGATCGCATCCATCCTGTCGTGCGCCGATTCCCGGGTGAATCCCGAGAACATCTTCGACGTGGCCCAGGGCAACCTCTTCAATGTCCGCAACGCGGGCAACGTCAGAGGCAGCATCAGCATCGGCTCGGTCGAGTACTCCATCGGGGTCCTCAGGGCGCCGCTCCTGGTCGTCCTCGGCCACAGCGGCTGCGGCGCGGTGAAGGCCGCCCAGCGTGCGCTGCGCACGGGAGAGATGCCCGGGGGAGACATCGACGCGGTCGTCGAGGCGATCCTGCCGGCCATCGAGGGACTCCCGGCCGACCAGACCCTCGAGCAGGGCATCTGGGCCAACGCCGGGCACTCCGCTCGACTCCTCCGCCGCACCAGCGAGATCATCGCGACGAGGATCCGCAGCCGCAAGCTGCGCCTCGTCGTTGGCGTCTACGACATCGGCACGCGCGAAGTGACCTTCGCCTAGCCGCCGACTCCAGGGGTCGCCTACTCCGTGGTCTGGGCGAGGGCGCGCAGCATCGCGGCGGCGCTGCCGAGGTCGTCCACATGTCGCGTGATCGCGCGTTCCTCGGCGTTGAACTTGGGGAAGAGCGCCCGCATGAGCTTCTCGCCCGCAGGGGTGAGGGTGACTTCGACGAGGCGGCCGTCGGTCTCGCTGCGGGAGCGTTCGACCAGCCCGCGGCCTTCCAGGGTGGGGA
>JBJTJS010000068.1:0-2142 GCA_046096085.1 bacterium | reverse complement strand
CGGGGGGACCGAGCACGGGGGGACCGAGCACGGGGGGATCGAGCACGAGACGATTCAGGACGTCGAGGAGGAGAAGGTCCTCCTCGCACGCGCGATCGGCGGCTGGCGCGGACTCATCGACTCGGCCCTGCCCACCCTCCTCTTCGTCATTGTCTACCTCGTCTCGGGCAATCAGCTCGGGGTGTCCCTCTGGGTGGCGGTCGGGGCGGCCGTGCTCATCGCCGCCTGGCGCCTCATCCGCCGCGAGAGCCTCCAGCAGGTCCTCGCCGGGCTCGCCGGGGTCGCGATCTCCGCCTTCGTGGCGTCCCGCACGGGGCGGGCGGAGGACTTCTTCCTGTGGGGGCTGCTCACGAACGTCGCGTACGGCGCCGCGTTCCTCGTCTCCATCCTCGTGCGCTGGCCCCTCATCGGCGTCATCGTGGGGCTTCTCACCGGCAAGGGGACGACGTGGCGGGAGGACCCTGACCTCCGGCGCACCTATGCGGCCGCGTCCTGGATCTGGGTGGGCCTCTTCGCCTCGCGCGTGGTGGTCCAGGTGCCGATGTACCTCGCCGGATGGGTCGGCGCGCTCGGGGTCACGAAGGTGGTCATGGGGTGGCCGTTCTTCCTCGGCGCGGCGTACTTCTCCTACCTGGTGCTGCGGCCCACCTTCGCCCAGCGCCGTTCCCACCCCGCCGCCGACGACGATCCCGCGTGACCGCTGCCCCCGTTGATCGGCGGGGCTAGTGGTCGTGGTCGCCGAGGAGGTGCTGGAGCAGCGGCTCCTGCTGCGGCGCGCAGACGAAGATGAGCTCGTCTCCGGCCTCGAGGGAGTCGTCCGCGCTCGGCGCGATGACACGCGGGCCTCGGACGATGGCGACGAGGGCGCTGTCGGTGGGCCAGCTCATCGCCCCGACGCGCTGGCCCACAGCGGTCGACTGGGCGGGGAGCGTGATCTCGACGAGGTCCGCCTCGCCTTGGCGGAACGTGAAGAGGCGCACGAGGTCCCCCACGCTCACCGCCTCCTCGACGAGCGCCGAGAGCATCCGGGGAGTCGACACGGCGACGTCCACGCCCCATGAGTCGTCGAACATCCACTCGTTCTTCGGGTGGTTGACGCGGGCGACGACGCGGGGGACTCCGAACTCGGTCTTGGCCAGTAGCGACACGACGAGGTTGACCTTGTCGTCGCCGGTCGCAGCGACCACGACCTGGCACCGCGCGAGGTCCGCCTCCTCGAGCGCGGCAAGTTCGCACGCGTCCGCATGCAGCATCTCGGCGCCCTCGACGACGCCGGGCCGGGCGAGTTCCGCCTCGCGGTCGATGACGAGAACCTCGTGGCCGAATCCCAGGAGCTCGCGCGCGATCGAGCGGCCCACCTTGCCCGCTCCGGCAATGGCGACCCTCACGCGTCGTGCCCTTCCGTCTCGCGTCGCCCCGCACCCGGGAGATCGCGGGGCGCGGACCCGAGGACGTCCTCGACGTGCTCGCGGTCGCCGGTCGCGAACATCACGTGCACGAGGTCGCCGTCCTGGAGGACCGTGTCGGACCGGGGCACCATCCCGCTCCCGAGTCGGGTGAGGAATCCCACGCGCACGCGGGCAACCTCCTCCATGCGCACGACGCGCTCCCCGATCCAGTCCTCGTGGACGGGCACCTCCGCGAGCACGACATGCCCGCTGGGATCCTCGTAGTCCACCGCGGCCCCCTGGGGCAGGAGGCGGCGCATGATCTGGCCCGCCGTCCAGGACACCGTCGCCACAGTCGGGATTCCGAGCCGCTGGTAGACCTCGGCGCGACGGGGATCGTAGATGCGGGCCACCACATGCTCGACGCCGTACGTCTCGCGGGCCACCCGCGCGGCCAGGATGTTGGTGTTGTCGCCGCTGCTCACCGCGTCGAAGGCGTGGGCTCTCTCGATGCCGGCCCGCTCGAGCGTCTCCCGGTCGAACCCGAGGCCCTTGACCGTGTGTCCCCCGAACTTCGCTCCGAGACGCCGGAAGGCCTGCGGATCCTGGTCCACGACGGCCACGGAGTGGCCGGCCTCGTCGAGCCTGTCGGCCAGCAGGGATCCCACGCGCCCGCACCCGAGGATCACGATGTGCACGGGCGTGAGCCTACGCGCGGCAGCCCGCCACGCGGGCCCCGGTCCCGGGATCCCGG
>JBJTJS010000067.1:0-13863 GCA_046096085.1 bacterium | reverse complement strand
AACGATGCGGGCGACGTCAGCGCCGTCGATGGTCTCGCGCTCGAGCAGGGCCTCGGCGACGGCGTCGAGCGCACCGCGGTGGCGGGTGAGCATCTCGGTGGCGCGCTGCTCCTGCTCGTGCAGGATCCGCGAGATCTCGCCATCGATCAGGCGGGCCGTGTCGTCGCTGTACTCGCGGCCCTGGGTCATGAGGTCCTCGCCGAGGAACACCTGCTGCTGGCTGTGCCACGCCATCGGGCCGACGGCAGAGCTCATTCCCCACTCGCGCACCATTCGCCGGGCGATGTTGGTGGCCTGCTCGAGGTCGTTGGCCGCGCCTGAGTTGAGGTGTCCGAAGACGATCTTCTCGGCGACGCGGCCACCCATCGCGCGGCAGATGACGTCCTCGAAGTAGTCCTTCGAGTAGGTGTGCCGCTCCTCGGGAAGGCTCCAGGTGACGCCGAGGGCCATGCCGCGCGGGAGGATCGTCACCTTGTGCAGCGGGTCGGCATTGGGCAGCACCACGGTGAGGATGGCGTGACCGCCCTCGTGGATGGCGGTGGCGCGGCGCTCTTCGGCGGTGAGCACGAGGCTCTCGCGGCGGGCGCCCATCACGACGCGGTCGCGCGCATTCTCGAAGTCGATGCGCTCGACATGCTTGCTGCCGCGGCGCACGGCGAACAGCGCCGCCTCATTGACCAGGTTGGCGAGGTCGGCACCGCTCATGCCGGGTGTGGCCCGGGCCATGGTTTCGAGGTCGACATCGGCGCCCATGCGCTTGTCGCGGCTGTGCACCTTCAAGATGGCGAGGCGCTCCTCGAATTCGGGCAGCGGCACCACGATCTGGCGGTCGAAGCGGCCGGGGCGCAGGAGCGCCGGGTCGAGGATGTCGGGCCGGTGGGTGGCCGCGATGTGGATGACCCCGGACGAGACGTCGAAGCCGTCCATCTCGACCAGCATCTGGTTGAGCGTCTGCTCCCGTTCGTCGTGCCCACCGCCCAGGCCGGCGCCTCGATGGCGGCCGACAGCGTCGATCTCGTCGACGAAGATGATGGCCGGGGCGTTGTTCTTGGCCTGCTCGAAGAGGTCTCGCACCCGGCTGGCCCCGACGCCCACGAACATCTCGACGAAGTCCGAGCCGGAGATGGAGAAGAACGGCACCCCCGCCTCTCCCGCCACCGCGCGGGCCAGCAGGGTCTTGCCGGTGCCGGGGGGTCCGTAGAGGAGGACGCCCTTGGGGATCTTCGCACCGACGGCCTGGAACTTGGCCGGCTCGGAGAGGAAGTCCTTGATTTCCTGGAGCTCCTCCACCGCCTCGTCGGCGCCGGCGACATCGGCGAAGGTCGTCTTGGGCATGTCCTTCGAGACGACCTTGGCCTTTGACTTCCCGAAGTTCATGATGCGGGAGCCGCCCCCCTGCATCTGGTTCATGAAGAAGAAGAGCAGCAGGATGATGAGCGCGAAGGGCAGGAGGGTGAAGAGCAGGCTGAACAGGAGGTTGTCCTGCGGGACCACGATGTTGTAGCCGTCCGGCAGCGCACCGGAGTCCACCTTCGACTGCAGGAGGTTCTGCAGCTCCACGCCCTGCCCGGAGACGTAGTGGGCGGTCACCTCGGTGCCGTCCTTGAGCGTGAGCTCGATCACCTGGTCGCGATCGACGAGGGTGGCGGACTGGACCTTGTCCGACTGGATGTCGGCCACCGCCTGGCTCGTGTCGACCTGCTCCGGCCCCCCGATCCCCGTGAGAACCGTGGACCCCAGGAGGACGAGCAGCACCGCCAGCATGATCCAGAAGACCGGACCACGCAGCAGTCTCTTGAGCGTCATGGGGTGGGAACGTCCTCGTGTCGGGGATGGTGCTCAGCACTAAGACGGTACACCGGCTCCGTTTGTTCCCCGGGGGCCGTGCTCAGGGCACCCGCCGGGTCAGGGCCCGGTCAGCCTCCGTACACCCGGGGGTCGAGAACGGCGATCTGGCGCAGGTTGCGGTACCTCTCCGCGTAGTCCAGGCCGTACCCGACCACGAAGACGTCCGGGATGTCGAAGCCCACGTACCGAGGGCTCACGGGCATCTTGACGGCCTCCGGCTTGCGGAGCAGCGTGAACACCTCAACGGACGCCGCCCCCCGGGCCGAGAGGTTGCGGACCAGCCAGGACAGCGTGAGGCCGGTGTCGAGGATGTCCTCGACGACGAGGACATGCCGACCGGAGATATCGGCGTCGAGGTCCTTGAGGATGCGCACGACGCCCGAGGACTGAGTCCCCGAGCCGTAGGACGACACCGCCATCCAGTCCATCTGCACGTGCGACTTCAGGTGCCTCACGAAGTCGGCCATGACCAGCGTGGCCCCCTTGAGGATGCCCACGAGGAGGAGGTCCCGGCCGCTGTAGTCGGCATCGACCTCCATCGCGATCTCCTCCAGTCGCTGCTGGATCTGCTCCTCGGTGAGCAGGACGGACGAGATCTCAGTGGGCAGGTGATCGACGTCCACTCTCGCTCCCTCGCGCTGGCTGGACGCTCAGCCTTCCACATCGTCGTACGACCGACACGCCGCCGGGCAGTGCCAGCGCCCCCTGGCCATGCCAGTCGGAGACCAGCGCCTCGATGCCCTCCATGTGCTCGGCGGTGAGGTCGGTCCCCGGTGCACCGCAGGCAAGGCAGGCGCGCCGCAGCAGGCGGGACCGCACCGCGCGCGGGAGGGCGAGGAGATCCTCCACGTCCCAGTCGAGGGGACCCCCCGGCGTGACCAGGCGCTGCCACTCGCGGTCGGTCCAGGCATCGAGGGCGTCCGCGTCGTCGCGGAGCAGGCGCGCCGACCGCGCCAGCCCGTCGTAGACGGCGGGCCCCAGGGCGTGGACCAGGGCCGGCATCGTTCCCTGGCGTACGCGGACCCGTGCGAAGCGGGGGTCGTCGTTGTGCGGGTCGGACCACGCGGTCGTGTCGGCGAGGCTGGCGCGCACGGTCTCCCGGGCAAGGCCGAGGAGGGGACGGCGCCACAGGCCGTCCACGGCCGCCATGCCCGACAGCGCACGGGCACCGGACCCGCGCGCGAGCCGCAGCAGCACGGTCTCGGCCTGGTCGTCCCGCGTGTGGGCGAGAAGGACGGCTACCGCCCCGTACTCCGCCGCCGCCGCGGACAGGGCCTCGCGCCGGGCCGTTCGGGCGGCCGCCTCCGGGCCTCCGGAGCCGGGCCCCCGGGCGGGCTGCACCGCAACGACGCGCACCGGGTCGAGACCCCACTCGCGGCATCGACGTGCGGCCTCATCCGCAGCCTCGGCGCTGCCGGCCTGCAGCCCATGGTCGACGACCACGGCCCCGGTACGACGCCCACGCGACTCCGCCGCGGCCCCGGCCGCGAGGGCGAGGGAGTCGGCGCCGCCGGAGCAGGCCACGAGCACCGGGGCATCGGACGCGAGGTCGCGCAGGCAGTGCCGGAGGGCATGGCGAACGGACAACTGCGCCTGCGAGGCGGTCATCCGCACGGGGGTCATCCGTGCACTCGGGCGATCCAGGCCTCGGGCTCGCCGATCTCCTGGAGGGAGGGAAGGGCCTCAGGGCCCGACCAGACGGCGTTGAAGCCGCTCATCCCGACGCGGTCGACGACTCCCCGGACGAACGCCGCGCCCTCCGTGTACTGGCGCATCTTGCGGTCGAGCCCGAGCAGACGTCGCAGCGCGCCATCGAGGCCACTGGCACGGTGGCGACGCGCATTGAAGCGCGTGCGGATGACCGCGACCGACGGGACGATGCCGGGACCGACCTCGTCCATGACGACGTCGGCGTGACCCTCGAGGAGCGACATGAGGGCGGTGAGGCGATCGAGCACCTCCCGCTGCTCGGGGCTCTGCACGAGGTCGATCAGGCCCGGGCGCTCGTCGCCGGCCGGTCCATCGCCCGCGGAAGGCCCCCGGAGGCCCGCGGCGACGCGGGCCAGGGCGCTGCGGGCATCGTCGTCGGTCGACGAGAGGTAGGTGTGCACCTCGGCCGTGAAGTGCCCCGAGAGCCAGGGCACTGCGCCGAACTGGACCCGGTGGGTCTCCTCGTGGAGGCACACCCACAGGCGGAAGTCGGTGGGATCGACGTCGAGCTGCCTCTCGGCGTGCACGATGTTCGGCGCGACGAGGAGAAGTCGGCCCTGCGCGCCGAACGCCTCGAACTGGCCGAGCACCTTGCCCGACAGCCACGCGAGGACGGCGCCCATCTGCAGCGCCGTGGCGCGAGAGCCGACCGCGGCGACGGCGGCCGGGGGGCGGCGTTCCTGCAGCAGGTGGGCGACGGGGGCGATGGCCTCGGCCATCTGGCTCACGTTGGAGCGCAGCCACTCGGGGCGGCCGACGACCACGGTGCGATTCGCCTCGAAGGGGGCCTCCAGTCCGGTGACCTCCTGCACGGGCATGACGGCGCGCTCGCTCGCACGGCGGAGCTGGCGGACGACCCGGCGGGCTTCCTCCCCGGAGGTCTCCGGTCCACCCGGGATCAGCCGCAGGCCGGTGGCGGTGGCGAGCTCCCAGTCGATGATGTCGCCCACCCCATGACTGTACGTGCCTCTCGCCCAGCGTGGACGTGGCGGATCAGGTGCACCCGCAGGAGGCCAGGGCGGCGGCGGCACGGTCGAGGGCCTCCCGCGCCGCGTAGACATCGCTCGCCGCATCCGACATCAGCGCGAAGGCGAGCAGCTGCCCGTCGGCATCCACGACGGTGCCCGACAGGGCGGCCACGCCGTCCAGCGTTCCCGTCTTGGCGCGCACCCGCCCGGCGCCGGCGAACGTGTCCGCGGAGAGGAACCGGTCGTCGAGGGTGCCGGTGAGGCCCGCGACCGGGAGTCCGAGGACGACCGGCCATCCCCAGGCCGGCGCGGAGTCATCGGCGAGGAGGGCGAGCAGGGACGCCATCAGCTGCGGGGACACCGTGTCCTCGTAGGACAGCCCGCTGCCGTCCGCCGCCCGCATGCCGGCGGTGTCGAGGCCGAGGCTGTCGAGCGTGGCCAGCGTGGCCTCGCCGCCCGTGGCGAAGGATCCCGTGCCGGACCTCGCGGCGCCCGCGAGGTGGGCCAGCATCTCCGACGAATCGTTGTCGGAATCGGTGAGCATCTGCGCGACGATGGCCGCCAGCGGTACGGACTCAGTGGAGGCCACGACCTGTCCGCTCGTGAGCCCCGGGCGCACCTCGTCGACGGTGTAGCCGCGCTCCGCGAGCATGCCGGCGAACATCTGCGCCGCCACGAGTGCGGGGGCCTCCTCGCGCTGATCCGATCCGGCGATGCGTGCGCGATCGACGATGAGGGCGGACACCGGTGCCGCGACGCCCGTCTCCGGGTACGACGGGGGCCATCCCGGGGCGAGTTCGGGCCCGTCGAACAGCGTGGTGTCGTACACGAGGGAGACCGGCCCGGGGGGCACGGTCGCCGAGACCTCGTCGGCGAGGGCGGCGAGCGACGAGCCCTCTGCGGCAACCGACGACAGCGTGGGGTCTCCGGCGCCCACCAGGGTGATGGTGCGCGCGGCCGCATCCCAGGACGCCGTGGTGGCGATGCGGTACTCCGGCCCGAGGGCGTCGAGCACGGCGACGGCGGTGAGCACCTTCTGCGTGGAGGCCGCGGACCGCGGCATCGCGCCGTCCCGCGCGTAGACGACGGTGCCCGTCGTGACGTCGATGACGACCGCGCCCACCGATCCGCCGAGGGCGGGGTCGGAGAGCGGGCCCTCGAGCGCTGCAGCCACTGCGGCGGCATCCGGCCTCGGACCCGTGTCCGTCAACGGTGGGAGCACATCGCCGGCGGGGCCCACGGGTGCGGCCGCGGGGAGGACGGCTCCCGCGGGGGCGAGCGCGCCCGGGCCGAGCACGGCGAGCGCCACGGCGACGGCTGCGGCACCGGCGGCCCAGCGGACCGGGCCCGAGGCGGTGGTGCGCTTCACGGCCACGCCACCTCCCGTCGGATTCCTCGCCGGCGGGCGTTCCCCCCGGCACCCGCCCTAGGGAACACTAGGTCAGCACCCACCCGAGGAGGTCCCGTGACACCCCTGGAGTTCGACGTCATCGTCGAGATCCCCGCCGGCAGCCGCAACAAGTACGAGATGGATCACGAGACCGGTCGCATACGGCTCGACCGCATGCTCTTCACCTCGACGCGCTACCCGCATGACTACGGCTTCGTCGACAACACCCTCGGCCTGGACGGTGATCCCCTCGACGCGCTCGTCCTCGTCCAGGATCCGACGTTCCCCGGCGTGGTCATCCGATGCCGGACGGTCGGCATGTTCCGGATGACCGACGAGGCGGGGGGCGACGACAAGCTGCTGTGCGTCCCGGTGAACGATCCCCGCCTGGACCACATCCGCGACATCTACCACGTGGCCGAGTTCGACCGGCTCGAGATCCAGCACTTCTTCGAGGTGTACAAGGACCTCGAGCCCGGCAAGTCGGTCGAGGGCGCGACCTGGGAGGGACGCGAGGAAGCCGAGCAGGAGATCCGCGAGTCCCGGGAGCGCTTCGCCAAGGTCAACGCCGCGTCGTAGCGGGCATGCGCCGACGCACGCCGGTGTGGCGGCGCGAGGGGAGTGCGGCGAGGATGGCCCCGTGACCTCGGCAGCGCGTGGTTCCGGCGACGGCTGGGTGACGCTCGCCAGCGGGCGCGTCGTCTGGGGCCGGTTCGGGGCGGCCGGCATGCTGCTGCGCCACCGCGACGCCGACGGCACGGAGCGCTTCCTCCTCGCCCGCCGCGCCCACTGGGTCCACGGGGGCAACGGCCCGTGGGCGGTGCCGGGCGGAGCCATCGACGAGCACGAGAGTCCGGTGGACGCGGCCCTGCGCGAGTTCGACGAGGAGATCGGCGCCATCCCGGACGGCTGGCACCTCGTCGGCGTGCACGAGTTCGTCGCCGAGGAGGGCGTCTGGAGCTACCACACCTGCTGCGCGGACGTCTCCGAGTCGCCGGCGTACAGCACGACGCTCTCCCTGGAGAACGACGAGGCGGCCTGGTGGACCACGCGCGAGATCGACGCGCTCCCCGTCTTCGCGCCGCTGTCGGCCGCCTGGCCGAGCCTCATGCGGATCTTCGGGTCGGCCTGACTCACGACCCTGCGAGGCCGCCGAGCTCCTCGAGCGTGAGGTGCGAGATGACCGGCGCGTACTCCCCCATGGTGGGTGAGGCCGGCTGACCGAGGGGGACCTTGTCCACGGCGTAGGCGAAGGACTTGGCCGGCAGGATGTTCCTCCAGATGAGGAAGGCATCGGGGACGGGGGACGGCGCTTCCGTCGGTTCGGTCCACTCGACGAAGGTCACTCCCGGGTAGAGGGCACGGTCCGGGACCTGGCCGGGTCCCACGACCGCGATCGTGTAGCGACCCTTCCTCAGCCGGATGTCCTTGTCGCTCGCGCAGTCCACCACGGGCAGGTCGCCGGCGTTGACGTTCTGGCACAGGGACCAGTAGCGCACGTCCCGGGGCACGCGCGGCGCCCTCCCGGTCACGACGAGGATCCTGCTGGGGTCATACGGCACCTGCGCCGCGAGATAGGACGTGTCGTAGCTGGGGTAGAACCGACCCCCCTCCGCCCGCACGAATTGCGCGGGGACCCCCTCGGCCGGGACGAGGTCGAGCGGCATGTCGGGCGTCGTCACCTGGTCCGTCGTGCACGGCGCGAGGCGCTCGGTGCCCTTGGTCAGGCCGTCGTCGTGATGCAGGGTGATCACGGGCAGCGGCCCGCCCGCGTAGCCCTTCGTCTCCGACAGGTAGACCCGGTACATGATGACCGTGACCTTCTTGCGGTCCACGGGATCGCCGTACGTGTAGGCCGCGGCCGACTTGAGCGAGTTGGGATCCCGGGGGTTGTCCTTCGGGCTCACCGTGACGGTCCAGGTCGCCTTGGAGCCCTTGCCCTGGCGCTTGACCGTCGCGTCGTTCACGCGATCGATGACCTCCCGGTCCTCGAAGTTGTACGTCGTGATCGACCAGTGGCGGGCCTTCGGGTCGCGCCCCGTGATGACCACCTTCTCGCCCGCGCCCAGGAGGACGGCCTGGTTGATGTAGGCAGCGTTGGTGTCGGGCCACGCGTAGTTCGCATCGAGCGGGTAGACCACCGACCACGCGCAGCGCGGCGCGGGGGCGGGCGGGAGCACGACGACGGACTGTGCCGCGGGCACGAGGCCCAGCCCCAGCATCACGGCGATCGCCACGACGACGACCCGCACCTGCGCGCGACCCCTAGACGCCATTGACGGCTCCTCCCGTTGCCACGGCAGGCTAGCCGTGACGCGCATCCCGTGTCATCCGATGCGCGGGGTGCCGCTCCCGTCAGGCCTGGCGGCGGCTGAGGGCCAGGAGCCCGGCGTACGCGATGGCGAAGACCAGCCCGGCTCCCAGGTAGGCCCACCTGAGGGGGGTCCAGCCTGTCGCGGGCAGCATCACGACGAGCACGCTCAGGGCCAGGCTCACCAGCACCATGACGGCTGCGGACCCGAGCACCGGGTGGTCGCCGGCGCGGCGCACCAGCCACATCTGCCCGGCGAGCCCGAAGAGGGCGATGCCGAGGACCCGCAACGTCCACAGGACCTCCTCGACGGTGGTCAGGCCGAGCCAGCCCGCGAAGGATCGCGGGGAGAGCACGAGGACGAGAGCAGAGAGGAGGAAGACCAGGGAGCCGACGGCGAGCACGACCCGGACGAGGTGCGCGGAGGCCCCGACTCCGCTGATCTCGCGCAATTCGAGATCCGTCATGGCCGCACGGTACTGCGGAGTGTCGCGATTTCTCCGCTTCGGCGCGCGCCTATGCCGTGGCCGAGTCGCCGGCGAGCAGTTCCTGCGGAAGGATCGCGAGCGAGTAGCCCGCGTCCCCCGGTGTCAGCACCCAGTAGAGATCGAAGCGGTCCTCGGGCCAGGCATCCGGCACGTCGACCCCGGACGCGAGCGGGAACTCCCGTGTCAGCGCCGGGATGTGGCCGTGGTCCCAGACGACGAGCGTCGGAGCATCGTCCGCGACGATCTCGCGGGCCAGCGTGCCCTCGTCCCCCCGGCCGAGATGGTCGAGCATGTCGAGGTCCAGGCGCTTGGCGATCCCGTGCGCGGTGAGTCGGGGGCGGTCGCTCTCGTGGTCGGGGTCCTTCGCCGTGGCGTAGACCCGGTCCGGGCGGATGAGGACGTCGCCGGCGGCGCCGGCGTACGCCATCCGTGCCGCCAGGGCCCCCGCGCGGGACCACCCCCGGGGCGTGAGTCCGTGCCCGGTGGGGTGCCCCTTGTGGTCCACCCCGTCCGCGACACCCGGCTCGGGCTTCTCCGCGTGACGGACGATGATGACGACGGGCTGGCCCATCACGGTCTCCCTTCCGCGAGTTCGAGCTCGGCTAGGAAGGATGCCGTGAGGTGGTCCACCAGCTCATCGCGGGGTACCGACTGCGGGTCCCAGGCGATGACCGTCTCCTCCATGCCGACGAGCCAGCCGCGCAGGGCGAGCCGCGTCAGCACGGAGGCATCCTCGCGCCCCGCCGCGTCGAGCCACCGGGGGACGAGCGCGTCGCGCGTGCGTGCGATCAGGTCGACGACGCGCTGGTCGCCGCCGCCCGCTCCCCGCACCAGCGCGGTGTAGCTGAGCCGGTTGCGCTCGACGAGTCGCACGAAGCCGTCGACCAGGGCGCGGATGCGCTCGACCGGGGCCGCTCCTGCGGGGGTGCGCGGCGGGCGCAGCAGCCGCTCGCCCATCGTGGTCACCACCGCGAGGTAGAAGTCGGCCTTGGTGGGGAAGTAGTGGAAGAGCAGCGTCCGCGAGATCCCCGCGGCGGCCGCGACCTCGTCCAGGGGCATCTCGTGGATGGGCCGGGACTGCAGGAGCTGCCAGCCGACCTCGATGAGCTGCGCCCGGCGGGCATCCGCCGACATGCGCGTGGGGAGCCCGGCCGGGGTGACGACCGGGCTCGCCACGTCAGGAGTAGCGGCCACCCGACTCTGCCAGCGCCACCAGCGACGCGGGCGGGGTGAAGCGGTCGCCGTACGACGCCGCGAGCTCGCGCGCTCGCGCGACGAATCCGGCCGGGCCTCCGGGGTAGCCGTTGATGTACTGCAGCACGCCACCGGTCCACGGGGGGAAGCCGATGCCGAAGATGGAGCCGATATTGGCCTCGGGGACCGAGCGCAGCACGCCCTCGTCGTAGCACTTGACCGACTCGAGGGCCTCGGCGAAGAGCATGCGCTCCCTCATGTCCTCGAACGGCACCTCGTGGTTGTCTCCGCCGAAGTTGTCGACGAGGCCGTCCCACAGGCCGAGGCGCTTGCCCTCCGCGTAGTCGTAGAAGCCCGCACCGGCGGCCCGGCCGCCGCGGTCGAAGTCGACCACCATGCGGTCGATGGCGGCGTACGACGGATGGTCGGGGAAGGTCTGGCCGGCCGCCTTCATCGCGATGCGGCCCTCCTCCCGGATGCGACGGCCGAGCGTCAGGCTCACCTCATCGAAGAGCGCCAGCGGCCCGGTCGGGTAGCCGGACTGGAGGGCCGCCTGCTCGATCGACGGCGCGGGGACGCCCTCGGCGAGCATCGCGACCGCCTCGCCCATGAAGGTGCCGATCACGCGGCTGGTGAAGAACCCGCGGCTGTCGTTGACGACGATCGGCGTCTTCTTGATCACCGCGGCCACGTCGAGCGCCTTGGCGATGGCCGCATCCGAGGTCTGCTCCCCCACGACGATCTCCAACAGCGGCATCTTGTCGACCGGAGAGAAGAAGTGCATGCCGATGAAGTCCTCGGGACGCTTCACCCCCTCCGCGAGGCCGGTGATGGGCAGCGTAGAGGTATTCGAGGCGAGCAGGGCATCGTCGGCGACGACCTGCTCGATACGGCCGAAGGTCTCGTGCTTGAGGGCCTGATTCTCGAAGACGGCCTCGATGACGAGGTCCGCGCCCTTCGCCAGGTCGAGGGAGTCACTGGGCGTGATCCGCGCGAGGACCTCGTCGCGAGCCGCCTCGGTCATCCTGCCGCGCGAGACGGCCTTGTCGAGGATCCCCTGGGAGTAGGCCTTGCCCTTCTCCGCGGCCTCCATCGTCGTGTCGACGAGGACCACCTCGATGCCGTTGCGCGCGCATACGTAGGCGATGCCTGCGCCCATCATCCCGGCGCCCATGACGAGCGCCTTGACGGGCTTGTACTGCGGGTATCCCTCGGGCCGCGCCCCGCCCTTGGTGATGTGCTGCAGGTCGAAGAAGAACGCTTGCGTCATGTTCTTGGCGACCTGCCCGGTGGCCAAGCTGGCGAAGTAGCGCGACTCGATCTTCTGCGCGGTCGCGAAGTCGACCTGGGCGCCCTCCACCGACGCGGCCATGATCGCCAGCGGCGCCGGCATGGGCGCACCCTTGATCTGCTTGCGCAGGTTGGCGGGGAAGGCCGGGAGCATCATGGCGAGCTTCGGGTTGGACGGTGCCCCGCCGGGGATCTTGTAGCCAGGGGCGTGCCACGGCTGCGCGGCGTCGGGATGCTCGAGCACCCACTTCTTCGCCACCGCGATCATCTCCTCGGGGGTGGCGACGACCTCGTCGACGAGGCCGACCTCCTTCGCGGCCTGGGGCTTGCGCCGCTGGCCCTGCAGCAGCACCTCCATGAGCGCCTTCTGCAGGCCGAACATCCTCGTGGTGCGTGCGACGCCACCGGCGCCGGGCAGCAGTCCGAGCGTCACCTCCGGGAGGCCGATCTCGCTGCCCTTGGCATCGAGGGCCACGCGGTAGTGGCAGGCGAGGGCGATCTCCAGGCCCCCGCCCAGGGCGGCGCCGTTGATCGCGGCCGCGACGGGCTTGCCGAGGGTCTCAAGCCGGTCGAACGCGGACTTGACCCGGGCGATCTCCTTCTCCAGCCGCTCGGCGTCCGCGGGAGTCGCCTGGATGATCATGTTGAGGTCGGCTCCGGCGAAGTAGGTCTTCTTGGCGCTCGTGATGACGACCCCGGCGATGTCGTCCTTCTCGTGCTCGAGGCGATGCAGGGTCTTCTCGAGGTCGTGGATGAACGTGTCGTTGAGGGTGTTGGCGCTGCCGCCCGGGTCGTCCATCGTCAGCAGGACCACGTTGTCGGAGTCCTTCTCCCAGCGGAACATGCTGTCGTGCACGGTCATCCCTCTCAGATCCGCTCGATGATGGTGGCGAGGCCCATGCCGCCGCCGATGCACAGGGTGATGAGGCCGTAGCGGCCTCCGGTGCGCTCCAGCTCGTCGATGACGGCGCCGGTGATCATGGCGCCGGTCGCGCCGATCGGGTGGCCCATCGCGATGGCGCCGCCATTGACGTTGACCTGCTCGATGTCGAGGTTGAAGTCCTTCATCCACTTCAGCACCACCGAGGCGAAGGCCTCGTTGAGCTCCCAGACGTCGATGTCTTCGGGCTTCAGGCCCGCCGCAGCGAGGACCTTGAGCGTCGCCGGCGTCGGGCCGGTGAGCATGATCGTCGGGTCGGCACCGGTCACGGCGGTGGCGACGACGCGGGCGCGCGGGGTCAGTCCCGCGGCCTTGCCCGCGGCCTCGCTGCCGACGAGCGTCAGGGCCGCGCCGTCGACGATCCCCGAGGAGTTGCCGGGGGTGTGGACGTGGTCGATGCGCTCGACCCAGTGGTACTTCTGCAGCGCGACGGCGTCGAATCCGCCCATGTCGCCCATGGCCGCGAACGACGGGTTGAGCTTGGAGAGCGACTCCATGGTGGTGTCGGGGCGCATGAACTCGTCGTGGTCGAGGATGGTGACGCCGTTGAGGTCCTTGACCGGCTCCACCGACTTGGCGAATCGGCCGCCCGACCATGCGGCGGCGGCGCGCTCCTGGGAGCGGACGGCGTACGCATCGACGTCGTCGCGCGAGAAGCCCTCGATGGTGGCGATGAGGTCGGCGCTGATGCCCTGGGGGACGAAGTAGGAGTTGTACGCCGTCTCCGGGTCCATCGCCCACGGGCCGCCGTCACTGCCCATGGGCACGCGGCTCATCGACTCGACGCCGCCGGCGAGGAGCATCTGGTCCCAGCCCGCGCGCACCTTCTGCGCGGCAAGGTTGATGGCCTCCAGGCCCGAGGAGCAGTAGCGGTTGATCTGCATGCCGGCGACCGTGTCGGGCAGCCCGGCGGCGATGGCCGCGGTCTTGGCGATGTCGGCGCCCTGGTCGCCCAGCGGAGTGAGGCAGCCGAGGATGAGGTCGTCGATCTGATTCGGATCGAGTCCGGGGTGGCGGGCCTGCATTTCGTCGATGAGCCCGGTCACGAGCGACACCGGCTTGACGCTGTGCAGCGAGCCGTTGGCCTTGCCGCGTCCGCGCGGGGTGCGGATCGCCTCGTACATGAATGCCTCGGTCATGGCGTCCTCCTGCTAATTGAGCATCTGTCAACAAACGCTACCCGCTGGTAGCTCTCCAGGCAAGGCCAGGATGTGCCGGTGACCGTGCGGCGGATCGGCCTCCTCGGCGGGGAGTCGACGGGCAAGTCGACCCTGGCCCGGTCGCTGGCCGACGCACTGCCGGCCCTTGTCGCCGAGGAGTATCTGCGCGACTTCGTTGAGGCGCACGGGCGCGCCCCGCTCCCGCCCGACCAGGAAGGCATCTACCTGACCCAACAGGCGTCGGCGGCCACCGTCGAGCGCGCCGCCGCAGCAACCCACACACCATGGGTCATCGTCGATCCACTGCCACTGATGACCGCCGTCTACAGCGTTGTGTACTTCGACGACGATTCACTGATGAAGCCCGGCCTGGATGACGCGTCGTCGTACGACGTGCTCCTGTGGTGTGCACCTGATATCCCGTGGGCGAGTGATGACGGAGTGCGTGACGGGTCAGACTTTCGCGACCGTGCCGATGCCGTGATCTCCGAGGCGATCGCACCGACGCTGTCACTGCACCGCATGTGTGGAAGCTCCGACCAGCGTCTGGCATCCGCGCTCTCT
>JBJTJS010000066.1:0-9153 GCA_046096085.1 bacterium | reverse complement strand
GCGTTCCCGTCATCTCCTCAGGGGGCGAGCACGCTGTCATGTCCGTCGGGCCCGACCCGTGCCTCGTCGTGGCCACGCCGGGCGCGGAGCCCGTGGCCGAGGGAGGGTACGCCGCCGTCCTCATCCTCGATGCGCACCTGCACCTGATGCGCACGGCGCTGCGCGCCGGAGAGGAGACCGCGCGCCGCTGGGTCGCCGCGGCGGCCCTGGGCCGGCCCGGATCCACCGCGGTGGTCACGGCGGACGCCTCCTCTCCCGCGGTCCAGGCCCTGGTGCGCTGGGACCCGGGCTGGCTCGCGCAGCGCGAGCTCGCCGAGCGCGCCGAGCTCGGGCTGCCTCCGGCCGTGCGCTCCGCGATGCTGACCGGGACGCCGGCGGCGGTCGAGGAGGCGGCCCGCCAGCTTCCCGAGGCGATCCGCGTCGTCGGGCCGATCCCGTCGGGGGACCGGGCGCGGCTCCTGGTGACGGCGCCGCGCGTATCCGGGGACGTCCTCGCCCGGGCGCTGCACGCGATCGCAGCGACGCGCAGCGCTCGCAAGGACCCCGAGCCCCTGGCGATCTGCGTGGACCCGCTCGACTGGGGAGGGGACTGACGCCGCCTACACTGACGTGACCCGACGAAGGAGACGCCCGTGGCCGTGCAGCCGATCCGCCTCTTCGGCGATCCCGTGCTGCGTACGCCGGCCGCCCCCGTGGACACCTTCGACAAGGAGCTGCGCAAGCTGGTGAAGGACCTCACCGACACGATGCGGGATGCGCCGGGCAGTGGCCTCGCAGCGCCGCAGATCGGGGTGTCCCTGCGCGTCTTCACGTGGTGGGTCGACGACGAGCTCGGCCACCTGTGCAACCCCGTCCTCGAGCTCTCCGACGACATCCAGGACGGCGAGGAGGGCTGCCTGTCGATCCCCGAGCTCGCCTTCGACACCCGGCGGTCGCGCCGGGTCGTGGCGCGCGGGCTCGACGAGAACGGCGAGCCCGTCGTGGTCGAGGGCAGCGACCTGCTGGCCCGGGCACTCCAGCACGAGACCGACCACCTCGACGGCATCCTCTTCATCGACCGGCTGGACCCCCTGCTGCGCAAGGAGGCCATGAAGGCGATTCGCGAGGCCGAGTGGTTCGGCGAGCAGCCGCCGGAGGTGCGGATCAGCCCGCACACGGTGTCCTCGCGGTGGCTCTAGGGCCATGCGCCTGGTCTTCGCCGGGACCCCCGAGGCGGCGGTGCCGGCCCTGGACGCGCTCGCGGCGTCAGCCCATGAGGTCTGCGCGGTGGTCTCCCGGCCGGACTCGGCGGCGGGCCGGGGACGCCGCTCCCGGCGCAGCGCCGTCGCGGCGCGCGCGGACGAACTGGGCATCCCCGTGTGGACCCCCGACGCGCCGGGCGATCCGCAGTTCGTCGATCGCCTGCGGAGCCTGAGACCGGAGTGCTGCCCGGTCGTCGCCTACGGCGCCCTGCTGCCCCCTGACGTGCTGGGGATCCCCGCCCACGGCTGGGTGAACCTGCACTTCTCCCTGCTGCCGGCGTGGCGGGGAGCCGCACCGGTGCAGCACGCACTGCTCCACGGCGACCCCGTCACGGGCGCGACCGTCTTCCGCATCGACGCCGGGCTCGACACCGGCCCGATCCTCGCCATGCGGGAGGAGCCGGTCTCCCCTACGGACACGTCGGGGACCCTCCTGGGGCGGCTTTCGCGGATCGGAGCCGACCTCCTCGTGGACACCCTGGACGGACTCGCCGAGGGAACCCTCACCGCGATCGCGCAGCCGGAACATGGGGCGACGTACGCGCCCAAGATCGTCCCGGCCGACGCGCGCGTGCGCTGGGCGGAGAGCGCGGAGTCCGTGGACCGCCTCGTGCGCGCCTGCACCCCGACACCGGGTGCGTGGACGACGTTCCGCGGCGAGCGCGTCGGTCTCGGCCCCGTGCGGCTGCTCGACGGCGCGATCGGCGTGCCGGGGGAGCTGAGCGCGGGCAAGGCGGAGGTCGTGGTGGGCACCGGCACCGCCGCGGTGGCGCTCGGCGACGTGCGCCCCCCGGGGCGCCGCGAGATGCCGGCGGCGGACTGGGCGCGAGGCGTGCGACCGGAGCCCGGCGAGGCATTCGCGTGACGAAGGGCGCGCGTCGCAGCCGGCGCCGGACCGCCCGGGGCGCGGCGTACGACCTCCTGCACGCGGTGCACGTCGACGACGCCTACGCGAACATCGCGATGGGCGAGATCCTCGCGCAGGCGAGGCTCGATGCACGCGACGCCGCGATGGCCACGGAACTCGCGTACGGCACGCTCCGGTTCCAGGGGCTCTACGACGCGGTCCTCGCCGAGTGCGTCGATCGGCCGCTGGACGCCCTGGACGGCCGCCTGCTGGACATCCTGCGCCTGGGCGCCCACCAACTCATCGGCATGCGTGTCCCCGCGCACGCCGCGGTCGCCGAGACCGTGGCGCTGGCCCGCGATGTCGCCGGCGAGGGGCCGTCGCGCCTCGCCCACGCGGTGCTGCGGCGCGTCGCGGACGGTGGCGGCGCCGAGGAGTGGCGAAGTCGCGTCGCGGCGGGCGACAGCCTGGACGCCCTGGCCGTCGCCACGTCGCACCCGGCCTGGATCGCGCGCGCGCTGGGACAGGCCCTCGCCGCGCATCCGCCGGGCGACGAGCCGGGGACACGCTCCCTGCGTGCTCTGCTCGACGCCGACAACGTCCCCGCGCGACCGGTCGTGGTGGCTCGGCCCGGACGGCTGTCGGCGGAGGACCTCCTCGGCCTGCCGGGCGTCGTGCCCGGGAGGTGGTCCTCGTACGCCGGCATCCTCGAGGCGGGGCGGCCCGAGGAGCTCGCGCCCGTCCGCGATGGCCGCGCGGGCGTGCAGGACGAGGGCAGCCAGCTCGTGGCTCGCGCGCTCGCCGATGCCGCCCTCGACGGGCCGGACGAGCAGTGGGTCGACCTGTGCGCCGGACCCGGAGGCAAGGCGGCCCTGCTGGCCGGGATCGCCGGACAGCGCGGTGCGCACCTCACCGCCGTGGAGCCCCACCCGCATCGCGCCGAACTCGTCCGCCGAACCATCGGGGCCGACGCCCGCGTGATCGTCGGGGATGGGCGAACGGCGATCGCACCGGGCTCCGCGGACCGTGTCCTGGTCGATGCACCGTGCACCGGGCTGGGCGCCCTGCGTCGCCGGCCCGAGGCGCGCTGGCGCCGCACGGCCGCGGATCTCGCCACGCTGGGACCGCTGCAGCGCGAACTGCTCGCCGCCGGGATCGACGCCGCCCGCCGCGGCGGGGTGGTCGGCTACGTCACGTGCTCGCCGCACGTCGCAGAGACGGACCTGGTCGTCGACGACGTCCTGCGTGCGCGGGGGGACGCGGAGTGGATCGACGCCCGCCCACTGCTTCCCGGGGTGCCCGACCTCGGGGCGGGGCCGGCCGTCCGCCTCTGGCCCCATGTCCACGGAACCGACGGGATGTACCTCGCCCTGCTCCGCAAGGCCTAGGCTCCCGCCATGTCGTCCGCCCCCTCCTCGCCGGCGACGCCGCGCGCCTCGCGCCTCCTCATGATCGCGACGTACATCGTGTCCGTCACCGGGCTCGTTCTCGCGTTCATCACCCTGTCGCAGGACCCTCCGAGCCTCACCTGGGCGACGCTGCTCACCGTCGTCGGGGGAGGGGCCCTGTCCTTCGTCCGTCATGCCGTCACGCATCGCTCCGACGCCGTGCGCCTCGGCTGGGACTACGGCACGACCAATGCGTTCCAGATCGAGGCCGGTGTCGCGAACGGCGCATGGGCGCTGGTCGGGTTGCTCGCCGTCGTGCTGGGCGTCGTCGGCTGGCTCGGCGTCGCTGCCGCCTGATCGGGCGGGCCGCTACCCTGTCGCCGTGGCCATGCAGATCTCACCGAGCATCCTCTCGGCGGACTTCGCCCGCCTGGGCGACGAGATGGCGCGGGTGAGCGACGCGGACTGGATCCACGTCGACGTCATGGACTACTCGTTCGTGCCCAACCTCACGTTGGGCCTGCCCGTCGTCGAGAGCCTGCTCCAGGCCACCTCCACGCCGCTGGACTGCCACCTCATGATCGAGGATCCGGACCGGTGGGCGCCCGGCTACGCCGAGGCCGGGGCGGGCAGCGTCACCTTCCATGCCGAGGCGGTGAAGGCGCCGGTCCGTCTCGCCCGGACCCTGCGAGGGCTGGGAGCGCGCGCCGGCCTCGCGGTCAACCCCGCGACTCCCATCACCCCCTACGCCGACCTCCTGCCCGACCTCGACATGGTGCTCCTCATGACCGTGGAGCCCGGATTCGGCGGCCAGCCCTTCCTCGACATGGTCCTGCCCAAGATCGCCGAAGCGCGCGAACTCGTGCGGCGCAGTGGGTGCGACGTCTGGGTCCAGGTGGACGGCGGGGTGAGCGAGTCGACCATCGGCCGGTGCGCCGAGGCCGGCGCGGACGTGTTCGTCGCGGGATCCGCGGTGTTCGGCGCGGAGGATCCCGGCCGCATGGTGCGCACGCTGCGCGACATGGCCGAGGCGGCATCCTCGATCCCCGCGGACTCGTAGTGGCCTCGCCCGCCGAGGTCGAGGCCATGCGCAGGGCACTCGCGCTCGCGGCCACTCCGGGAGTCCCCCCGGGGCCGAATCCGCGCGTGGGATGCGTGATCCTCGACGCCGCGGGCCGGACGCTCGCGGAGGGCTGGCATCGCGGTGCCGGAACGCCCCACGCGGAGGTCGACGCGCTTGCCCGGGTGGCGGGGTCCCCCCGCGGAGCAATCGCTGTCGTCACCCTGGAGCCCTGCGATCACGTCGGCCGCACCGGGCCCTGCAGCCAGGCCCTTGCGGAAGCGGGCGTGGCACGCGTCGTCTTCGCCCAGCAGGATCCGCACGCCCTGGCCGCCGGGGGAGCGGCGCGACTGCGCGCGGCCGGCGTCGACGTGGAGGGCGGCGTGCTCGCGGACGAGGCCAGCGCGCTCAACGAGGCGTGGGCATTCGCGGTGACGCGGGGCCGTCCGCTCGTGACGTGGAGGGTCGACGCGATCGCGGTCGGCACCGGCACGGTGCTCGTCGACGATCCCCACCTGGCGGCGCGCGACGACGCCGGCGGGTTGCGCGACCGTCAGCCGCTGCGGGTGGTGATCGGCCTTCGCGACATCCCCCCGGGGTCGCGGGTCCTCGACGGCTCAGCTCCGACCGTGCACCTGCGCACGCGCGACCCGGCCGAGGCACTCGCCGAACTGCAGGCCCGGGAGGTGCGGCACCTCCTGCTCGAGGGGGGTCCTGCCCTCGCCGCGGCCTTCCTCGCGGCCGGCGTGGTCGACCGGGTCGTCTGGTACGTCGCGCCCGCGATCCTGGGGTCCGGGCGCCCGGCGGTCGCCGACCTCGGCGTCGGCACGATCTCCGAGGCGATCCGGCTGGCGGAGGTGCGCGTCGACCAGGTCGGCGCTGATGCCAGGATTACGGGGCGCCTCCCTCGGGGGTAGCGACGCATGCAGGGCGCTTCGGGCGCGGGAAGCGACGACGGAGGGACGGGAGCGCCGTGTTCACGGGGATCGTGGAGGAACTCGGCGAGGTGGTCGAGGTCACCCCGCTGCCCGACGACGCGCTGCGTCTGGTGGTCGCGGGCCCCGTCGTCACGTCCGACGCCCGGGACGGCGACTCGATCGCGGTGAACGGCGTCTGCCTCACCGTGGCCGAGCTGCATCCCGGGTCCTTCGGGGCCGACGTCATGCGCGAGACCCTGGAGCGCTCATCCCTGCGGGGGGTGCGACCGGGCACTCGCGTGAACCTCGAGCGCCCGGTGACCCTGGGCACGAGGCTCGGCGGGCACCTCGTGCAGGGGCATGTCGACGGAGTCGGCACCGTGATTGGGCGGGAGACGAGCGAGAACTGGGAGATCGTCCGCATCGGCCTCCCCCCGGGGCTCGCCCGGTACGTCGTCGAGAAGGGATCCATCGCCGTGGACGGCGTCTCCCTCACGGTCGCGGCGCTGGACGACGATCCCGGGGGACCGGGCTGGTTCGCCGTCTCCTTGATCCCCACGACCCTGCAGCGCACCACCCTCGGGCTTCGCCAGCCCGGCGACACGGTCAACCTCGAGGTGGATGTCCTCGCCAAGTACGTCGAGAGCCTGCTGCACCGCGGGGACGCGCCGTGACCCCGCCTGTCGCGCTGGACCCGGTCGAGGACGCGATCGCGGCCATGGCTGCCGGGAGTGCCGTCGTGCTCGTCGACGATGCCGATGCGGAGACCGGCGGCGACCTCGTGGTCGCAGCCCGCGCGGCCACGCCGGAGGCCGTCGGGTTCGTCGTCCGGCACACGTCGGGCTACGTCTGCGCCGCCCTGGACGGCGAGGACCTGGACCGGCTGGGGCTCCCGGGAGTCGCGGCCCGTCCGTCGGACGCCGGCAGGGGAGCGGCGGCGGTCTCGGTGGACGCCCGCGGCATCGGCCCGTCCGGCTCGTCGGCCGGGGACCGTGCGCGCACCCTGCGCACGCTGGCGGATCCGCGCTCGGGACCGGAGGACCTCGTGCGCCCCGGCCACGTCATGGCCCTGCGCGCGGTGTCCGGGGGCGTGCTCCGCCGCGCCGGGCATGCCGAGGCCGCCGTCGACCTGGCCCGGATCTCGGGCCAGGGACCCGTGGCCGCGCTCAGCGAACTCGTCCACGACGACGGATCCACGATGCACGGCGAGGACTGCCGTGCCTTCGCGCGGGAGCACGGACTGCCGATCGTGTCGGTGCGCGATCTCATCTCCTTCCGCCGGTCCCGGGAGCGGTACGTCGAGCGCACGGTCGAGCGAACCCTGCCCACGCAGTTCGGCGAGTTCACGGCCGTGGGCTACCGCAACGCCCTCGACGACATCGACCACGTGGCTCTCGTCGCGGGCGACGTGGGGGACGGCGAGCGCATCCTGGTCCGCGTGCACTCCGAGTGCCTGACCGGCGACATCCTGGGCTCGCTGCGCTGCGACTGCGGGACCCAGCTGCAGGATGCCCTGCGGACTGTGTCCGAGGAGGGGCGCGGAGTGGTGCTCTACCTGAGGGGGCATGAGGGGCGCGGCATCGGGCTGCTGCACAAACTGCAGGCGTACCAGTTGCAGGATGCGGGCCGCGACACCGTCGATGCCAACCTCGACCTGGGCCTGCCGGCCGACGCCCGCGACTACGGGATCGGGGCGCAGATCCTGGCGGACCTCGGCGTCAGGTCCATGCGTCTCCTCAGCAACAACCCCGCCAAGCGCGCCGGCCTCGAGGGCCACGGCCTGTCGATCGTCGAGAGGGTCCCGCTGCGCGTGGAGCCCAATGCGCACAACGAGCGCTACCTGGCGACGAAGGAGACGCGGATGGGTCACGAACTGGGCGGGTTCGACGGGGCGGAGGAGTCCGCGTGAGCGGCGCGGGCGCTGCCGAGGCCGGGAGGGTCGACGCCGCCGGGCTGCGCGTGGCGATCGTGGCGGCCTCGTGGCACGAGGACGTGATGGACGGGCTGATCGCGGGAGCGCTCGCCCTGTGCGCGGAGTCCTCGGCGGACGCGGTCGTCCTCCGGGTGCCGGGCACCTTCGAGCTCCCGCTGGCGGCCGCCGTCTGCGCGGAGTCCGGGTTCGACGCGGTCGTGGCCCTGGGGGTCGTGGTCCGCGGGGGCACGCCCCACTTCGAGTACGTCTGCCAGGCGGCGACGAGCGGGCTCACCCGGGTCGCCCTGGACACCCGGACGCCGGTGGGGTTCGGGGTGCTCACCTGCGACACCGTCGACCAGGCCCTGGACAGGGCCGGCCTGCCCGGGTCGCAGGAGGACAAGGGGCGGGAGGCCGCGCATGCGGCGCTCGCGACGGCGCTGCTGCTCCGGCAGGTCCCCGGCGGCCCTAGGCTGCGCTCGTGAAGACGTTCGACGAGCTGTACGCCGAGCTACAGGCCAAGACGGCGTATCCGGGGGAGACCTCGGGCACCGCGAAGTTCCTGGCCCGCGGCGTGCACGAGGTGGGCAAGAAGGTGGTCGAGGAGGCGGCCGAGGCCTGGATGGCCGCGGAGCACGAGGGGCCCGAACGGGCCGCCGAGGAGATCGCCCAGCTCCTGTACTTCACCCAGGTCCTCATGATGGCGAGCGGAGTCACGCTCAAGGACGTCTACGACCGCCTCTAGGCGGCACGGGAGGGACCATGCTGCGCGTCGCCCTGCCCAACAAGGGACAGCTCGCCGACCCCGCGCGCGAGATGCTGCGGGAGGCGGGCTACCTGCGCTCCTCCGCCGCGCGCGACCTCGTCGTCAACGACCCTGACAACGACGTCGAGTTCTTCTTCCTGCGCCCCAAGGACATCGCGACGTACGTCGGGTCCGGGACACTCGACGTGGGCATCACCGGCCGCGACATGCTGCTGGACTCGGGTGCCGACGCCGAGGAGATCGTGGCCCTGGGGTTCGGCGAGTCGACCTTCCGCCTTGCGGCACCGGCGGGCACGGCTCGGGCGCTGGCGGACCTGGACGGGCGGCGCATCGCGACGTCCTACCCGGGCCTGCTGGCCGGCTATCTCGACGGGCAGGGGATCCGGGCCCGGGTCGTCCGGCTCGACGGTGCCGTGGAGAACGCGGTCGCCCTGGGGGTCGCCGACGCGGTCGCCGACGTCGTGGCCACGGGCCCCACGCTGCGCCAGGCCGGGCTCGAGCCGGTGGGGGAGCCGCTCCTGCGCTCGGAGGCGCTCGTCGTCCGCCGACGCGGCGCACCGGAGGACGCGGCGGTCGACACGTTCGTGCGCCGGCTGCACGGCGTGATGGTCGCCCGCGCGTACGTCCTCGTCGACTACGACATCCGCGCCGAGGCCCTTGAGCAGGCGTGCGCCGTGACCCCGGGCATCGAGTCGCCCACCGTCTCGCCGCTCCATGACACCGCGTGGGTCGCGGTTCGCGCGATGGTCCCCCGACGCGACGCGCACTCGGTGATGGACGAGTTGTTCGACCTCGGGGCCCGCGGCATCCTCGTCACCGACATCCACGCCTGCCGGCTCTAGCCGATAGCGACAGGGAGGCGGGCCGCATGGTGGAGGGGCGGGGCCGCCGGCTCGAAGCCCCGTCGGGATTCGCGGACGACGACGGGCGCGTGGACGCGGCGCTTGCCGCAGCCCTGTCGGACGACGATGCCGACGCTGCGCTCGAGGCGCTGCGCTCGGGTGCTCGCCTCCTCGTGCCCG
>JBJTJS010000065.1:0-6615 GCA_046096085.1 bacterium | reverse complement strand
GGCGGGGACCGATGCGGGGCCCGCCTGGTGCGCCACGTCGTCCGCAGCGGCAGTGTCGCTCTCCCGGCGGAGCTCGCCGCATGTGCCGCCGACGCACCACCCATCCGCGCTGTCGGCGGATACCCGGACTCCTGGCGTGGCTCGGCCCGTCCGCCGGGGGCTCCCGCGGGCGCCTCCGCCCTGGTGGCGATCACGGCGGTGGACACTGCCGCGGACATGCTCGATCGCTGGTGGCAGTCGTACTCCGCGGATGGCCTCGGGCTGCGCGGAGGCACCTGGAGCGTTGCCGGGGACCGGCGGGTGGAGTTCGACCTCGACGGAGTGCGCCTCGTCCGCGACCTTCCCGTGAGCGGACGCCTCGCGGGGGACCGCGACACGGGCGCGGTGACGTGCGACCTGCGCGTTCCCTCGACGGCGGGGGTGCGCCGCGTCGTCGGCACGTGGAACGCCGACAGCGCTGACGCCGAGGCCACGGTCCGGGTCACCGGGTCGGGAGGGGCGTCCGAACTCCGCTTCCTCGCGCCGTAGCCGCCGCGCCATCGCACGTGTTCGGTTTTCTCTCCGCGGAACCGGTGGCGTCCTGCGCCGTGTCGTAGCGTCCTGCGCGTGCGCACTGCCGTCGTGATCGCGATTGCCGCGGGTCTCCTGCTCACCGGGTACGGATCGGCCGAGGTCGCCGCGCCGGCGGCCCCGGTGGAGTCGTCGAGCGCGTCGGGGGCCGTGGCGTCCGGTGACGTGTGCCCCCAGGGCGCGCCGGCGCGGGGGATGTTCCGGGGCCGCTACTGGGGGATCAACTACAGCGACGGCGTTCTCGGCCACGTCTACAACCAGACCTCCAGCCCGATATGGCTGTGGAGCGAGCAGAAGACCGACCCGACCCCGTGCCGTGTCGACCCCGGCCAGGGCGCCAGCTTCGCCGCCACGACCGGTCGCGACATGGACACGAAGGACGCAGCCTCCTGGCGCGGCACCCGGTGGTGGAAGGGCGTGGACGGCGGGCACTTCTGGATGCTCGCCACCGCATCGCCGGATCCCTCCTCGCCGGGCGTGGCGATCGGGCTCGACGACCCGTTCTCCGCGAAGCCTCAGGCGTACTCCGTCTACCGCACGGCGGCAGGAACGGCGTGCGCGAGCGACGACGTGATGTTCCAGTCAGCCCGTCTCAGCGAAGGAGACGAGTACCGCCTCAAGGGGGGCTCCCAGGGCGACGTGCTGGTCAAGCGTCTCGATGACAACAAGGAGGTCGCCGTCGAGTGGACGGACTCCTGGCACGCCCGCGACTGGGCGCGCCTGGACATCTTCGTCGACGCGATCGGCAGGTGCTGAAGCGTGCCTTGGGCACCGTCGGGGTCACCGGGATCCCGGCGCCGGCGCTAGCGCGGGCGCAGGCTCACCGTGAGGTCTACGCGGTCATCGACCTGTGCCAGCTCCCACGTGTCCGCGGACTCCGCGACCGTCCTCATGCCCAGGCTCGGCCGCGCCGTCGTCGACAGCACTCCGGGCGCGGCGATACGCAGGACGATCGCGTCGTCACGGAGCGCGAGGCTGAGCACGACCGCGCGGGAGGAACCGTGGCGAACGGCGTTGGTGAGGCCCTCGGCGACGACATCGATGGCGCGCTGCAGCAGGGCGGGGTCCGCGTCCAGTGCCCGCCACGCCTCGGGCTCCGCTACGGTCTCGATGGCGAGGACGTCGGCCCACAGCGAGGACAGGTCGCGCACACGTTCCTCCGCCCGTGCGGACGGCGACTCCGCGACGTGGATGCGATCGCGCACCCGCTGCTCGAGGTCGTCGAGTTCGGCGTCGATGGAGGCCACGCTGGCGTCGTCCTGCGCGGCCAGGGCGAGGGCGGCCGCGATGAACTCCCCCTGCACCGTGGAGTGCAGGACCCGGGCCAGTCGGCGGCGCAGGTCGGCGAGCCCCTCTCGAAGGCGCGCGGTCTCCTGGGCCTCGGCAGCGAGGGCGTCGGCGGTCTCCTCCTCGACAGCGCGGCGCCGCTCGTCGAGGGCGGCGAGCAGGCTGATCGCCAGCGCTGCGACGGGCACGAAGGCGACCGTGGTCCAGAAGAAGGGCACTGCCATGCCCAGGGCGTGGGCGACGAGGTCGATCGCGGCGGAGGCGAGGCCGCCGGCGACGGCGTACGCGGCAGCGAGCCCGAGCAGGCGCGGGACGGTCATCGTGCGCCAGGTCCATAGGCGAGCGATCAGCCAGCACAGCATGAAGAGCACGACGCTGCCGACGACCAGGTTGAGCAGGGCGAACTCGGGCCCGATGCGCTGCACGAGATAGGGCAGCGCCAGCGCCTCGATGGCGGCGACGGGGAGCAGTGGCGTCGCCGGCCTCATCGCGGCAAGCAGTTCGCGGGCGCGCTGTCCGCGGCCGGGAGCCTCGGGTTCGTGCGCTGGCAGGGGCACGACCCAGGCGACGTCCTCGGCAAGGCGATGGCTGAGCGGGCGCACGACCGTCTCGGCGACGGATCTCAGGGACGCGGACATCTCGGCGCGCGTGCGTTCGCCCAGACTCGGGCCGTTCCCGCGCACGCTGTCGAGCGCGGATGTCACGGAGGCGTCCACCTCCTCGAGGAAGACGACGGCGAGTTCGTCACGGCGGGAGGCGTCGTGCGCTCGGCTGTGAGCCAGGGATGCGCGCAGGCTCTCCAGCCGCTGCAGGGCGGCCCGGTGCTCGCGGATGCCGTCGACGACGACGGCGATCGCCGACAGGGCGACAACGCCGTACACCATGCCCGACACGACCCACCCCGCGGCCAGGTCCAGTGAGGGAGGGACCCCGAGTGCCCCGGCGAATGCGATGAGCAGCACAGCCCGGAGCGCGCCGATGAGGGCGAAGGTGAGCACCGCCGCCACCGGTCGCGGCGCGCGGGGCCGGGCCGACAGGTAGGTGAGCCGGGCAAGGACGAGGGGGGCGACGAGGAGTGCCTGGGTGACGTCGACGGCGAGCAGCCAGGTGGGGAGGGGCAGGCCGAGGAGGAGGCCGCCGCTCACCCCGAGGATGAGCGCCAGGGGGAAGGTGATGATCCAGGACCACACGGTGATCGCGTTCGAGCCCCCGATGGCCGCTCCCCAGCGCGCGGTGATGCCGGTCACGGGGTCGACCGCTCCTCGGGCTCGGGAATCCCAAAGGCGCGGATGTACATGCGGGCCGCGACGACTCGGGAGTTGATGGCGGGATCGTCGGCGACGCCGAGTGCGTGGAACGTCCGCGAGATCAGGCGCTCGGCGGAGCGCAGCGCGATGCTGCGGCGCTCGGCGATCTCGGCGTTGCTCCAGCCCTCCGCGATGTAGCGGAGCATGGTGAGCTGCGGAGCCGACAGTCGCGCGAGGGGCTGGTCGTCGGGGAGGGTGACGACAAGGGGATCCTGGGAATCGTCGAGCGTGGCCTCGATCGCCCCGCGCAGCACCTCGGGGCCGTCGGCGAGGGACTTGTGCACGAAGCTCGCGCCCGGCGGCGCGCCCGCGGCGCCCTCGACCGCTTCGGCCGAGGCGTAGTTGCTGAGGAACACCACTCCTAGGTAGGGCGCCTGGGCACGCAGCAGCGTGGCGAGCTCGATGCCATTGGGGCGCTCGCCGAGCTCGATGTCGGTCACGAGGGCGTCGGGGTCAATGGCGTGGAAGTTCCTGATGGCATCCCGGGCAGTGGCGAAGGACTCCACCTCGAATCCGTCGGCCGCCAGTGACCGCTCGACGAGGGAACGCACCATGGGGTGGTCCTCGACGAGGAGCACCAGCCGGGGCGATTCGGGGGCCACGGAGGCATTGTCCCCTAGTCGGTGGACCCTGCGCTGGGCGTTGAGTGGCGGGTGGTGTCGCCGACACGCCGTGTCCGGGCGACCCCACCCGCCACTCAACGCACTGGGGGCCGGTCCCGAAGGACCGGCCCCCCACTGTCGACGTACTAGACGCCCGCGGCCTGCGCGACCGCCCGCTTGGTGAGGACCCGAGCGAGGTGCTCGCGGAACTCCGCCGTGGCGTGCAGGTCGCTGGTGGGACGGGTGCCGTCGGCCGCATTGGCCGCGGCCGCGGCGATCGCGTCGGCGGACGCGGCCGCTCCGGCCAGCGACGCCTCGACACTGCTCGCCCGCACCGGCGACGGCCCCATGTTGGTGAGGGCGACGCGGGCCTCGGAGATCGTGCCGTTCTGGCGCTTCACGGCGGCTGCGACACCGACCGTCGCCCAGGCCTGAGCGGTCCGGTTGAACTTCTCGTAGTGGGTGCTCCAGCCGTCGCCCAGCTTGGGGACCTTGACCGCGACGAGGATCTCGTCGGGCGCGAGGGCGCTGGTGAAGTAGTCGACGAAGAAGTCCTTCGCCGCGATCTCGCGGGTGCCGTTGGGGCCCTTGGCGACCATGGTCGCGTCGAGCGCTAGTGCCACGGTCGGCAGGTCCCCTGCGGGATCGGCGTGAGCCAGCGATCCGCCCAGCGTTCCGCGGTGGCGGATCGCCGGGTCGGCGACCGTCGCCGCGGCCTGCGAGAGCAGGGTCGCGTGCTGCTGGATCATCGGGTCGTTCGCCACCTCGTGATGGGTGGTGTTGGCACCGATGACGAGATGGTCGCCGCCGTCGGACACCCCCTTCATCTCCGCGATGGACCCGATGTCGACCAGCGTCGATGGCGCGGCCAGGCGCAGCCGGAGCACCGGCATGAGCGACTGTCCGCCCGAGATCACCTTGCCGTCGTCGCCCGCGGCGCTGATGGCGGCGATGGCCTCGTCGACCGACGAGGGCCGCACGTAGTCGAATGCGACGGGGATCACTGCGCACCTCCCTGGGCTGCCTGGATCGCTCTCCACACGTTCTCCGGCGTCGCGGGCATCTTCACGTCCGTGACGCCCATGGGCCGCAGTGCGTCGACGATCGCGTTGATGACCGCCGGCGTGGACGCGATGGCCCCGGCTTCGCCGACGCCCTTGGTGCCGAGCGGGTTCGTCGTCGACGGGGTCACGGTCTGCCCGGTGATGAAGCTGGGCAGGTCCGCGGCGCTCGGGATGAGGTAGTCCGCCAGGCTGGCCGTGAGGATGTTGCCGTCCTTGTCGTACTCAACCCCCTCGTACAGCGCCTGGCCGATGCCGCAGGCGAGGCCGCCGTGCACCTGTCCCTCGACGATGAGCGGGTTCACCTGGATGCCGACGTCGTCGATGGCGACGTAGGAACGCAGGGTCACCTTGCCCGTCTCGGTGTCGACCTCCGCGGCGCACAGATGGGTGCCGTGCGGGTAGGAGAAGTCGTCCGGGTCGACGGTCGCCTCCGCCTGCAGCGTGGGCTCCACGCCGTCGGGGAGGTTGTGGGCGCTGAACGCCTCGAAGGCCACGGCGGCGAGGGGCTGAGCCTTCGCCGGGTCGCCCTTGACGCGGAACTCGCCCTGGATGAACTCCAGGTCGTCGACCGAGCACTCGAGCTGGTGGGCCGCGATGACGCGGGCCTTCTCGATGAGCCGCTCGGCCGCCTTCTTGATGGCCTGGCCACCGACTGCCAGCGAGCGCGAGCCGTAGGTGTCCATGCCGTACGGCGCCCGCCCCGTGTCACCGTGCACGACCTCGATGTCGTCGACAGGGACGCCGAGGATGCTCGAGGCGATCTGGCTCCACGCGGTCTCGTGACCCTGGCCGTGTGGCGAGGTGCCCGTGATGAGCTCGATCTTGCCGGTGGGCAGGGCGCGGATCGTGCAGTGCTCCCAGCCGCCGGCGACGTACTTCAGGGCACCCAGCGTGCGCGACGGAGCGAGGCCGCACATCTCGGTGAAGGTCGAGATGCCGAGGCCGAGCTGCACCGGGTCGCCTGACGCGCGCCGCTGCTCCTGCTCGGCGCGCAGGGCGTCGTACCCGAATGCCTCGAGTGCCTTGGCGGTCGCGGCCTCGTAGTTGCCGCTGTCGTAGGTGAGCCCGGCCACCGTGGTGTACGGGAACTCCTCGTGCTTGATCCAGTTCATCTCGCGCAGCTTCATCGGGTCCATGCCGAGCACCGCGGCCATCTCGTCGATGATCCGCTCGATGGCGTACGTCGCCTCCGGCCGGCCGGCGCCGCGGATGGCGTCGGTCGGGGTGGTGTTGGTGAAGACGCCGACGCAGTTGAACTCGTACGCCGGCATCTTGTAGATCGCCGGGTACATGAACATGCCCAGCAGCGGGATGCCCGGGGTGATGATCTGCAGGTAGGCCCCCATGTTGGCGATGAGGTCGACCTTCATCCCGATGAGCTTGCCGTCCTTGGTCGCGGCCAGCTGGATGTCCTGGATCTGGTCGCGACCGTGGTGCGACGCGACCATGTCCTCGCTGCGGGTCTCGACCCACTTGACGGGCCGGCCGAGCTTGCGGGCGATCTGGACGGCGAGGACCTCCTCGCGGTACAGCTGCAGCTTGCCGCCGACTCCGCCGCCGACGTCGGGGGCGACGACGCGCAGGCCGTTCTCCGGCAGACCCGTGACGAGGGAGAGCAGCACGCGAAGCACGTGCGGGATCTGCGTCGCGGACCAGACGGTCATCTCGTTGCTCATGCCCATGGGCGCGGCCACGACGGCGCGCGGCTCCATGAAGCCGGCGATGATGCGCTGGTTGATGAAGCGACGCTTGACGACGACCGCGTCGTCGCCGGCGGCCTTGACG
>JBJTJS010000064.1:0-5855 GCA_046096085.1 bacterium | reverse complement strand
GCTGCGACAGCAGGAACGCCGTGACCGCGGGCCGGCCGCCCGCTGCCTCGAGCCCCCCGAGGTCCCGCTCGCGACCGGCCAGCGGAACCTCGACGATCGGCCGACCCACGATGTCGCGGGTGACCCCGAAGAACGGCGGGTAGACCGGCGGGGTGATGACGACGGCATCGCCCGGCGAGGTGAGGCGGCGCAGTGACTCGGCGATGGCGGCGAGGACGTCGCCGAGGACGAGGACTCGCGCCGGGTCGGGGGACCAGCCCAGCCGGCGGGCACTGAACTCCGCAAGCGCCTCCGGGAGGTCCGCCGCCCACCGGTAGCCGACGTCCGAGCGGGCGATGGCCTCCTGAAGGGCGCGGGCGATCGGGGGCGCGAGGGGGAAGTCCATCTCCGCCACCCACAGCGGGAGCACGTCGGGGGGGAAGGCCCGCCACTTGGCGCTGGTGCGCCCGGCACGGGCGGCGTCGACGATCGGATCGGTCACGGCCCGATCGTAGGGCTCCGCCATCGGGGGCGAGTCGCGTCAGGAGGTGCGAATGCCCTTGGGCTCGGCGTACGACCGCACGACGCCGCGCGAGGCCAGCCAGGTCCAGCCGGGCTCGCGGTCGACGGGAGCCGGGGCCGTGACCTCGAGGCCGGCGGCCGCCGCCGTGCCGAAAGCGTCGTCGACGTGGACGACGTTCGCGAAGCCCTCGTTCTGCAGCAGCGACGCCACCGCGGACGCGCGGTATCCGGAGCCGCAGTAGACGTACACCGGGCGATCGCGCGGGATCTCCGCGAGGCGGTCGGCGACCTCGTAGAACGGCATGAAGACCGCGGAGGCGACATGCCCGGCATCCCACTCCAGGATCTGGCGCGTATCGAGGATGTAGGCATCGGGCTCGTCGGCGACGATGCCGGCCAGGTCAGCGAAGGTGATCCGCGGGGTCTGCGCGACCTCGTCTCCGCTGCCCACCCAGTCGGCTGCCACGCCGGTCGCGTATGCCGCGGGCCGGTCGATGCCCACGCGAGCCAGCTCGCGCTGCGCCGCCTCCACCTGCTCGGGCGTGCTGCCGAGAAGGGTCACCGGCGCTCCCCACGGCAGCATCCACGCGAGGTAGTTGATGAACGCCCCGTCGAGGTCGAAGTTCAGCGCTCCGGGCACGTGCCCGCGGGCGAACACCTCGCGCGAGCGCAGGTCCACGACCCACTCCCCGCGCATGACGCGCTCTCGCAGCTCCGCGGGATCGGCGACCGCGGGCAGGCTGAGGTCGAGATCGGCGGGGCCGGCGGCATTGGCGGGGCCCATATGCGCGTAGTAGGCGGGGAAGACGTCGAGGCCGGCCAGGATGCGGTCGACGAACTCCTGCTCCTCCTGGGTGAGGGCCGGGTTGACGGCGCGCTCGGCGCCGATGGTGGACGACAGCCCCTGGGCCTGCGTGGCCGCGCAGAACGACCCGAAGCCGTGGGTGGGGAAGATCGCGGTGTCGTCGTCGAGGCGGTCGGCGAGCTTGTGCGCGGAGTGCCACTGGTCGTGGGCCTGCTTGACCGCGAGGTCGGGGGCCACGAGGTCCGGTCGCCCGACGCTGCCGTAGAGCAGCGAGCCCCCCGTGAAGACGAGCGCGGGTGCGTCGCCGCGGCGCACGGCGTACGACATGTGGTGCGGCGTGTGACCGGGCGTGTGCAGGGCCTCCACGGTCAGGTCGCCGACGTGGAAGGTGTCGCCGTCGTCGACTGCCGTGGCCGCGAACCCGAGCTCGACTCCTCCGGGGACGACGTACGTCGCGCCATGCTTGCGGGCGAGTTCGAGGCCGCCGGTGACGTAGTCGTTGTGGACGTGCGTCTCCGCGACGTGGGTGACCGTGAGGCCGTGCTCGGCGAGGAGCCGCTCGACGCGGTCGATGTCGCGCTGCGGGTCGACCACGAGCGCGGACTGCCCGTCGTGGACGACGTAACTGCGATCGCCCAGCCCGGTCGAATCGAGGACGAGGACGTGCGGGGTACCGGTGCCGGACATGGCGCTCCTCTCGCGCGGACTGACGTCAGGCTATACCCCCAGGGGTATCGTCCGCAAGACTCGGTTGGCCGCCTCCGACATAAGGGCGGCGGCCTCGGGCGTGGGGTGCAGGCCGTCCTGGGTCATCCCCTTGTTCCAGCCCCCTCCGGGCGCCCTCAGGGGTGCCGCGGTGTCGAGCAGGATGACGCCGTTGGCCTCGGCCCAGGCGGTGATCGCCGCGTTGACCGCCACGGCCCGCGCCTCGGCGTCCGGCTCGTCCCGTGGCGGCAGGGTGCACACGGCGAGGCGCATGCCCACGCTGGTGACCACCCGGCGGATCTCCTCGAGGTTCGCCACGACCGCGGCCGGCTCGACCTCGCCGGAGACGTCGTTGGTGCCGCCGTGCACGACCACGATGTCGGGGGACATCTCCACGGCGTTCCACGCCTGCGCGGCCATCCAGTCGGTGGTCATGCCGTTCTCGGCGATGGTGCCGACGTAGGCGAGGACCCCGGTGGAATCGTCGACGACTCCGTAGAACCACGACCGGTCGCCGACCTCTCCGGAGGCTGGCTCGGTCATGCCGCGCGTGATGGAATCGCCGAGGAAGACCGCACGCAGCCGTCGGTCGACGGGGATCGGGCCCAGGGGGATGTCCTCGAGCGGCACCGAGGCCGACGGGACGGGAGCGGGTGTCGCCTCGGCATCCGCGGCGGGCGCCTGGGTGCCGGCCTCCCCCGCGGAGGTGCGGATGGGCCCCGATGTGACCGCGACGCTGAGCGCCAGGAGCGCCACCAGCGCCGCGAACGCGCCGAGGAGCCGCCAGACCCAGGCCATGGGCCCATTGAACAACGCGCGGGCCGCGGGCGCCGGATCGCCGGGGTGTGACGCGGGCCACGCCCCCCTGTGAAGCGCGCCACCGGCCCCGACCCCCGGCCCGCCGGGCCGGTGCCGGCCCCCGCATGGTGGAGGGGAAGACCCGGGGCGCGAATGCCGCCCCGTCACGAGGAGGGAGACCCATGGTGCAGTTCGGCACCGTCTTCGCGTCCCTGCTGTCCCGTTCCCTGCCGGAGAACCCCGAGCGCCCCGAGGGCGACGGCGTGCCCGGCTGGGCGGCCTGGCCGGCCGGCCGGCGCCCGCGCCTCGACCACTGACGGGCCAACCCGGGGGTGCCTAGGGTGCTCGCGTGAACCTGCGCCTGGACTGCCCCCCGGGGCTGCCGATCGCGGAGCACGCCGACGAGATCCGCGAGGCGCTTCGCGATCATCGCGTCGTCGTCGTCGCGGGCGAGACCGGCTCGGGCAAGACCACGCAGTTGCCCAAGATCGTCCTGGGCCTGCGGCCTGACGATCGCATCGCGCACACGCAGCCGCGGCGCATCGCGGCGCGAGCCGTCGCCGAGCGCATCGCCGAGGAGGTCGGCGTACCCCTCGGCGGAGTCGTGGGCTACCGCGTGCGATTCGACGACCGCGCCGGCGCGGATACGGCACTCACGGTCATGACCGATGGCCTGCTGCTCGCCCAGGTCCGGCAGGACCGCATGCTGCGCCGCTACGACACGATCATCGTCGACGAGGCGCACGAGAGGTCGCTCAACGTCGACTTCCTGCTCGGCTACCTCGCGTGGCTCCTCCCCCGGCGTCCCGACCTGCGCGTCGTCATCACGTCTGCCACGCTCGACACCGAGCGCATCGCCCGGCACTTCGGGCAGTGCCTGGGCATCCCGGGAGGTGTCCCCGTCGTCGAGGTCTCCGGCCGCGGCTACCCCGTGGAGGTGCGCTACCACCCGCCCGCGGATGACATCGACGAGGTCCAGGCGATCTGCGACGCGGTGGGCGCACTCGTCGACGAGGGCCCCGGCGACGTCCTCGTCTTCTGCTCCGGCGAGCGCGAGGTGCGCGACGCCGTGGACGCGCTCTCCGCGTCCTGCGCGCCCGGGACCGAGATCCTCCCGCTGTTCGGGCGGCTGTCGAGCGCCGAGCAGCACCGTGTCTTCGCGCCCCACGACACGCGCCGGGTCGTCGTGAGCACGAACGTCGCCGAGACGTCGCTGACGGTCCCCGGGATCCACTACGTCGTCGACACCGGCACCGCGCGCATCTCGCGCTACAGCAACCGGCTCAAGATCCAGCGCCTGCCCATCGAGCCCGTCTCGAAGGCCAGCGCACTGCAGCGCGCCGGGCGCTGCGGCCGCATCGCCGACGGCATCTGCATCCGCCTGTACGACGAGGCCGGCCACGAGCGCCGCCCGGAATTCACCGAGGCGGAGATCCTGCGCACCAACCTCGCCTCGGTCCTGCTGCAGATGGCCACGCTCGGGCTGGGCGAGGTCGCCGACTTCCCCTTCGTCGACCCGCCGGACCCGCGCAGCGTTGCCTCCGGGCTGGCCCTCCTCGAGGAGATCGGCGCCCTGCGGCCCGCACGGCGCGAGAAGCCCCTCCCGCTCGCCGAGCGCGTCACCGACATCGGCCGACGGCTCGCGCGCATCCCCCTCGACCCCCGGCTCGGCCGCATGGTCCTCGCCGGGACCGACGAGGGATGCCTCGACGACGTCATCGCCATCGCGGCCGGCCTCACCGTCCGCGACCCGCGCGAGCGCCCCGAGGATCGCGAGCAGGCGGCAGACACCGCGCACGAGCGCTTCGTCGACCCGACATCGGACCTGCTCACGCTGCTCGCCCTGTGGGACTACCTCCAGGATGCGCAACGGTCGAAGTCGTCGTCGGCGTTCCGCCGGCTCTGCCGCGACGAGTTCCTCAACTACCTGCGCGTACGCGAGTGGCAGGACCTCGTCCAGCAGGTGAGCGAGGCCGTCCAGGCCGCGTCCCCCGCCGGGACGGCAGGGTCACGGGACTCCGACGCGCTTCACCGAGCGGTCCTGTCCGGGCTCCTGTCGCATATCGGCCGACTCGAGCCGCGCGACCGCGACATATCGTCGAAGGCAGCGGGCCGCACACCGGCGAGGCGGCGCGGTCGGGAGTATCTCGGGGCGCGTGGCGCGCGGTTCGCCCTGTGGCCCGGGTCGTCCCTCGCCCGATCGGCCCGGTCCCCGCGCGCCGCACGGGCCGGCACGACCGATGCCGGCACGACCGATGCGCCGGGCCTGCCCGAATGGGTCATGGCCGCCGAACTCGTGGAGACGACGCGCCTGTGGGGACGGATGGCCGCCCGCATCGATCCGGCCTGGATCGAGCCGCTTGCCGGCGACCTCGTCGCCCGGTCGCACTCCGAGCCGCTGTGGTCGCAGCGCTCGGGCGCCGCGGTGTGCACCGAGCGCGTCACGCTGTACGGCGTCCCCATCGTCGACGGCCGCCGAAGCCCCTACGACCGCATCGACCCCGCCGTCGCGCGCGACATGTTCATCCGGCACGCCCTGGTGCTCGGCGAGTGGCGTCACGACCACGACGCGATCCGCCGCAACCAGGAGCTGGTCGAGTCGCTGCGCGAGCGCGAGGATCGCGCGCGACTGCGCGACGTCGCCCTCGACATGGACGCGGTCGTGGCGTTCTACGACGCGCGCATCCCCGCCACGGTCACCAGCGGGCGGCACTTCGCTGCCTGGTGGCGCCGCGCGCGGCGCCGCTCCCCCCATCTCCTCGACCTGCCCGAGGATCTGGTCGCGGATCCCCGGCGCCTGCCGCGCGAGGAGGACTTCCCGAGCACCTGGCCGGGGATCGCCGACGCGGACCTGGAGGTCGCCTACCGGTTCGACCCCGCCGATCCGCGCGACGGCGTCACCGTGCGCGTCCCGGTCGACCTCCTGCCGTCGCTGCCCGCCGACGCCTTCGCCCTACAGGTCCCCGGCCTGCGCGAGGACCTCGTCGTCGCCCTGCTGCGCGGCCTGCCCAAGGACCGGCGCCGCGAGATCGGGCCCGCCCCCGAT
>JBJTJS010000063.1:0-23703 GCA_046096085.1 bacterium | reverse complement strand
GTCCTTCAGCGGTCCGACGTCGTCCCTGTCCCTCGGCCTGGTCTACCGCCCCGGCACCCCCGCCACCCCGGGCCTGCCCGAGGGCTGGACCTGGAACATGCCCGGCCTCGGGCACGCCCAGCTCCCCGAGTCCGAGCCGCCCGCGGGCAGCGGCGCCGACGAGGGACCGCTCAGCGTGCGTCTCGTCGGCTCCGACGGCAACGGCCCCACGTTCGTGCGCACCGAGACCGGGGCGTACGTGCCGGGCCTCGCCGACGGGACCGCGACGTCGTACTCCGCCGGCGGGACACTCGCGAGGACCGGACCGGACACCTGGCTCTTCACCGCTGGCGGAGGTGCCGCCGCGGAGTTCGTGGCCGGTCGCGTCACGCGGGAGTGGGCGGGCAGCCTGTCGCTCACCCAGTTCACGTGGGATGACCAGGGCCGACTCGTCACCCTCGGCGACGGCCTGCAGGGCGGGCGCACGTTCGCCCTGTCCTACGGCGAGGGCTGCCAGGGCGGCTCGTGGGAGGGCTTCACGCTGCCCGCCGACCTGTGGTGCGCGATCACCTACCCCGACGGCAGCACCAGCCAGGCCGCGTACGTCGAAGCCGGCGGGGCACCGCGCCTGGGCACCATCGTCGATCCCGGCGGTGTCGGGCTCGGCTGGGGCTGGGATGCCGCGGGCCGGCTGGCCAGCCTGCGTGATTCCTCGGCGACCGGCATGGCATCGCTGGACCCGGCCTGGGGGGGTGCGGAGTTCACCAACGAGGTCGCCTACGACTCCGACGGCCGCGTCGAGTCCGTCACCGCACCCGCACCCGCACCCGGTGCCGCGCGAATGCGCCACTCCTACGTCTACCCCTCGGGCACCGACCTCACCGCGCGCATCGTGGAGTCCACGGTCGAGGGCGACAAGGCCGTGCCCGTGAACACCCTGCTCGGCAGCGAGGTGGGCAAGGGAACCGGCATCGAGGTGACCGTCGAGAAGGGCACCTGGCGGGTGGAGCGCAAGCGCGACGTCGACGGGCTGTCGACCGTGGCGGCGTACGACGCCTCGGGCGTGCTCACCGAGGGCACCACGACCGACGGGCGCACGGTCCGGGTCAGCACCGACAGCGAAGGCCTCCTCACGTCGTCGGTCGGGCCGTTTGCCGGCGACTCCTCGCGGGCGATGAAGACCTCGCGCACCCTGGACTCCACGATCCTCGACCCGGCGCAGGGCGCGGACTCGCGGGCCGAGGCGTGGACCGGCCTCGCCGCCGTCATCTGGCCCGAGGGCGGCAGCGCCGTGCCCCAGTGGTGGGACTCCTCGGTCCTCGGCAGCGAGCTCGCCGCCGACTTCGACGCCGCCCCCGGCGGGGCGCAGGCACCCTGGCACGGGCAGGCCACCGGCCTGTGGCGCGTCGCCGAGGAGGGCCGCTACGAGCTTGCCGTCACCTCGGCGCCGGGCACCTCGGTCGCCGTCACCATCGACGGGATCCGGTGCACGTCGCAGCAGGGCAAGTGCTCGCTGCCGCTGTCGAAGGGCGAGCGCGCCATCACGGTGGAGCTCGCGGTCGACGATCCCCAGGGCAGGGGCGCCTTCCGCATCGGCGTCAAGGGCGCCGGAGCCGACCGCATCGCCCTGGCCGACCTGCGTCCCAACTCCAACGCGATGACGCGATCGGTGACCAACGACAACGTCAACGGCCGCAACTTCGGCACGGACGTCTACGTCATCGACCAGCCCTGGTCGGGCCAGCCGAGCAAGGTCATCTCCGCGGGCAACCTCGCGACCTCGTACGACTACGAGGAGACCAATTCGGCGGCCGGCGCGTTCGGGCGTCAGCGCGGGTCCACCAGCCCGGGGGGCTCAACCACGTCGCAGTCGTACTACGCGGTCGACGAGCAGGCGACCGATCCGTGCACCAACGCCTCCTACCCGCAGGCCGGTCAGCAGAAGTCCTACACCCGCTACGACGGCGTGACCTTCACCTCCGTCTACGACGCGGTCGGACGCGTCGTCGCGGTGACGGCACAGGGCGACGCGATGTCCGAGCTCGCCTGCACGGCGTACGACGCCGCAGGACGGCAGGTCTCCGGGTCGACGCGCACCGGCGACGGCCAGGTGGTCGAGGAGATCGCCACCGTGCGCACGATGGCCGACGGCAAGATCACGACGGTCGACACCGTCACCCTGGGCCCGGCGTCCCCGGAGGGCGCGGGCGAGTCCTTCACCTCCACCGCGGTGACGGACCTCGCCGGGCGCACCCTCGAACTCGTCGATGCCAGCGGCACGCGCACGACGTTCGCCTACGCCCCCGACGGCTCGCTGCTGAAGCGCGACAGCTGGGCGCCCGGCGCCGACCCTGCCGCGGCCCCGACGCTGGCGCTGGAGTTCGGCTACGACCCCGCGACCGGTCGCGCCACCGGCGTGACCGCCAACGGCAAGGAGCTCGCCAGCATCGAGTACGACGGCAACGGCCAGATGGCCGGCGCGAAGTACCCCGACGGCGTCAGCCTGAGCCTCGCCTACGACACCGCCGGTGCCGTGTCTGACGCCGTCGTCGAGGCCGATGGGCGCACGTACACGTCGACGCGCGACCGCAACGCGGCCGGGCGCACCCTCGGCAGCAGCGTCGTGGTGCGGGACGGCAAGAAGGCGATCACCCAGCAGGAGTGGGACTACGACTACGACGGCGCCGGGCGACTGGTGTCGGCGATCCTCGTCACCGACGGTGACGCGGCCGACACCGGCGGGCGCAAGCGGGACTTCGGCTACGACTACGGCAAGGCGCCGGAGGGGTGCTTCCCCGGGGCCGGCGCCAACCTGGACCGCGTCGGCGGCGCGCGCGACGGCACCGCCTACGAGACGTGCCGCAACGAGAAGGGCCGACTGCGCTGGACCACCGACCCGCACCTCGCCGGGGACGCCGAGCGGGCAGAGGCGACGTACGACGGCCTCGGGCGACTGACGCAGCTGTCCGGCACCGTGCCGCTGGAGATCACCTGGTCCGTGGGCATCCAGGCCGCGCGCATCACGCAGGGCACGTCCTCGACTTCGTGGGTGATCGCCGGCGGCACCGTGCAGCGGATGACCACCGACGACGGCAGCGGTCCCGTCACGACGCGCTACGGCTATGTGAGCGGGCAGTCTCCCGTCTTCATCCTCGACGACGCCGGCACCGTTCTCGACACCCGCGTGGGCCTGCCGGGCGGCGTGCTCGCGCACCTGGGCGGACCGTCGCTCGTGCTCACCGTGCCCGACGTCCTCGGGGCGGAATTCGTGACTACCGTCGACGGCGTCCCCACCGGCGCGCATGAGTCGGGGCTCGCCCCGCGCGGCGGCCCGTACGGCGAGCCCCTGGTCGATGACACCGTCGCCACCTCTGCCCAGACCGGCATCGGCCCGGGGACGACGTTCGGCTTCCAGGCCATCGCGGCCAACCCCACCATCACCGGGCACCACTCGATCACGATGACGGCCCGCCCCTACCACCCGTGGCTGGGTGAGTTCCTCGCCGCCGACCCCGCCGCCGGGGTGTCGAGCACCGACTACGGCTACGGCGACGGCAACCCGGTCGACAAGCCGGACTACTCCGGCGCATTCGGCCTTCTGGACTACCTGGGCATCGCGGGCGCGGTGGCGGCGGTGATCGGCGGCGTGGGCACCGGCTTCATGCTCAAGAGCACCTCGTCCACGGGGTGGAAGGTGGCCGCTGGACTCACCGTCGGGCTCGGCGTCATCGGCTCCGCGATCGGCGTCTACTCCGCGTTCAGCCAGTCCGAGAGGTCCCGGGACTCGACCATCACGGCCGTCGCGAGCATCGTCGGCCTGCTCGTCGCCGGCGTCGGAGTCGGCGCGTACGCCTGGAAGAACCGCTCCTCGGCCCGATTGCGCGCAGGGCAGAACGCCAACCAGAACATCCCCAACCTGCAGGGCGTGGGCGGGTTCGAGCAGGGGATCGGCAAGGACATCACCCAGGTCAATCCCGTCATGGACTACGACGTGGGCAACGGCTTCACGTCCGTGCGCTGGAAGACCACCTGGGGCGAGGGCACGACCTTCACCTACCAGGTCGGCGGAGTGCAGCAGAACGTCACGCTCAGCCTGAAGTTCGGGACCGACCAGGGCGACGCCGAAGCGTTGATCACGGACTTCGTCAACAAGGGCATCCGCGCCGGCTGGGTGCCCAACAACGACCAGACCGACGACCTGATCTTCCAGATGAGCTTCTGGTGGAACCCGTAGGCACACCTCCAGGAGAGAAAACCGAACATGCGAGGGGTGCGCTGCGTACGGCGCTCCTAGCCTGATCGCGTGAGCCGAATCCTGCGCAGCACCGCCCTGTCCGCCTTCGTGAGCGCGGCGCTGGTCGCCGGCTGCACGAGCGCTCCCCCGACCACCGAGTCCTCGCCCACGACCCCGGCCCCGGTGGAGTCGGCGAGTCCCGAGGCCTCGGGCGAGGTGGCGGCGTCGCAGGTGAACGCCGCGGACGTGCAGGGCTGGGCCGCCGGTCCCGTTCCCGGCGGCGACGGCACTGGCCCCACCTACCCCACGACCTGGCCGGCCTCCCGGCTCGTCGGCAGCGGGCAGACCACGTCGCTCAAGCCGGACCTCGTCGTGCCCGCCGGAGCAGAGCTCTCCGGAGACGTCGACGTGCAGGTCGTCGACCTGTCCGCGGGCGGAGGCTTCGGCGCCGACGGCCGCGGCGAGGCCACCGCACTGGCCTTCGAGGGCACGGGCGCAGCGAAGGGCTTCACCGTCCCGGACGGATCGCTCGCGGACGGATCGACGTATGCGTGGCGCGCGCGCAAGGGGGACGGCCAGTGGGCCGGCCCATGGTCCTTCGCCGTCGACACCGTGCGATCCAGCAACGCACCCATCGACACCGTGGACAACGTCGAGGTCAACCTCCTCTCCGGCGTCCCCGCCGCGCGGTGGCTGTCGCCGACCGTGGCCGGCGTCACCGGGCCGGTCGGCATCGGCCTGGCCTACCGGCCGGGGCAGGCGCAGGTGCCCGGACTGCCGGCCGGCTGGCAGTGGGACCTCCCCGGCACCGGCCTCATCGCGATCACCGAGTCCGAGACCAAGGTCGGCGAGACGCCGACGGCCGGCGACGTCTTCGGCGGGGAGACCGGTCCCGCCAGCGTGACCCTGCGCTCGATCCGCGGCGGCGGCACGACCTTCGTGCGCACCGAGTCGGGCGCCTACGTCCCCGGCCTCGCCGATGGCACGGCGACGTCGTACTCCCGCGGCGGGGTGCTCACCCGGACGGGCCCGCAGACCTGGCAGTTCTCCACGTCGTCGGGGACCCTCACCCGCTTCGAGGGTGGACGCGTCGTCGGCGAGTGGTCGCGCGGCAACCCGGTCGGCGTCTACACCTGGGACGAGTCCGGGCGCCTGGCGACTCTGAGCGACGGCATCTCGCGCACGCTGTCGCTCGCCTACGCCGGCGCGGGAACGTGCCCCGCGTCGGGGTGGGGCAACGGCTTCGACGTCCCCGACGGACTGTGGTGCGCCGCGACCTACGCCGACGGGACCCAGACCGCGGTGGGCTACTCCGGCGGTCAGATCGGACTCATCGCCGACCCGGGCGGGGTCGCGCTCGGCTTCGGCTGGGACGCCGCCGGGCGCCTCGCGGCAGTCCGCCAGCCCACCGCGACCGCCGCGGCCGCGACGCAGGGCGGGCAGTGGGCCGGCCCCGCGCTGACGACGCAGCTCGCGTACGACGCCGACGGTCGCGTCGCATCGCTCACGACCGCCGCGGCAGCGCCGGACGGCCCGCGGCTGACGCGCCGCTACGCCTACCCGGTCGGCGCCGCGGAGGACGGCAAGCTCTCCGCCGAGGTGACCCAGGAGGGCGGCCCGACCCAGGGCGCGGTCCTGAGCATCACCGCGACGTCGGACGAGTGGCAGGTGCTGCGCCGCGTCACGACCGGCGGCCTCGTCACCACGAACGCGTACGACGAGAGCACCGGCGTGGCCACGAAGGGCACGGACCCCCAGGGGCGTACCACGACGACCAAGCTCGATGACGAGTCGCTCGTGCGCTCCTCCATCGGGCCGTTCACCGGCGATCCGGGCGGCGCGCTGCGCACGGACCGCACGCTCGACGCCACCCCGATCGACCCGGAGGCGGGCGCGCAGTCGCGCACCGAGCCGTGGGTGGGCCTGTCCGCGATGCTGTGGGCGGGCGACGAGGGCACGGCGCAGTGGTGGAACGAGGACTTCTTCGGCGAGCGCGGCATCGGCGGCACGGTCGGGGCCGAGGGACCGTGGGAGGCCCAGGCATCCGCACTGTGGCAGGTCGCCGAGTCCGGCGAGTGGCGGATCGAGCCCATCGCCGGCGACGGCGTCGACGTCGAGGTCATCGTCGACGGGGTGCGCTGCCCGCGCGACAAGGGCTGCCTGACCCGGCTGAGCAAGGGCGAGCATGCCCTCGCGATCGCGCTGCGCGGCGACGGGCCGGGCGACTTCCGCGTGACCGCAGGCCGCCGCGGGGAGGAGCCGCGACCGATCCCGCTGGAGGACGTGCGACCCAACTACAACGCCGTCACGCTGGTCACCAACAACGACGTGGTCTCCGGATCCAGCGTCGCGACGAAGGTCTACGACGTCGACCGCCCGTGGATGACGGCCCCCCGCAGCGTCACCGCCAGCGGAGGCCTCGTGACCGCGTTCGCGTACGAGGCCGACGCCCCCGCGAAGGAGCAGTGGGGCCGGCAGACCGAGATGACCACGCCGGGCGGCGCCCGGATGACGCAGGCCTACTACGCCACCGACGAGCAGGCCACCAGCCCGTGCAACGACTCCGCCGCCCCCCAGGCCGGGCTCACCCGCGAGGTCGTCCGCTACGACGGCGTGCGCATCACGACGGTGTACGACGCCGCCGGCCGACCCGTGGCCGTGACCACGGCGGGCGACGGGGCCGCCGAGACCCGGTGCACGACGTACGACGCCGCCGGGCGCACCACCGCGACGACCGTGCAGGACCAGGGCGGCAGCACCCTGCAGTCCGCGACAACGTCGTACGTCTGGGCCAACGGCCTGCTCACGTCGACGACGGAGTACGCCCAGGCCGGCGCCGACAACTACGCCAACGCGACGACGACCAACGCCCTCGGCCAGGTCGTCACGTTCGTCGATGCCTGGGGCGCCACCACGACGTTCACCTACGATGCCGAGGGCCGGCTGACCTCGCGCTCGACGTCGGTGGCCGGCTCCGCGGCCCCCGCGCTCACCGTCGACCTGGCCTACCAGGAGGGCACCGGGCAGGTGACCTCAGTGGATGCCAACGGCACCCGGCTGGCCACCGTGGAGTACTCCGACGCCGGTGTCCCGCTGAGCATCGAGTACGCCGGCGGTGCCACCCAGTCCTACTCCTACGACACCGCGGGCGTCGCCGCCGTGACCGAGCTGTCCGACGGCGACCTCACCATCGGGCAGCGTCGCAACCGTAATGCCGCGGGACGCACGCTGTCGTCCTCCCTCGTCGTCAAGCAGGGCGGCAAGGCCACGACCGACGCGACCTGGGACTACGCCTTCGACGACGCCGGCCGGCTCGTCGCGGCGACCCTCGCCACCACCGGCGATGCGGAGGCCATGGGCGGCAAGAAGCGCACCTTCGGCTACGACTACGGCGCGCGCAAGGAGTGCCCCGAGTCGAAGGCCGGGGCGGACTTCAACCGCACGGGCGGCTCGCGCGATGGCGTGGACTTCACCACCTGCTACGACGCGCTCGGCCGGCTCGCGTGGACGACCGACCCGCAGCTCGCCCCCGAGGGCGAGCGGGCGACGGCGTCGTACGACGGCCTCGGCCGGATGACCCGCCTCGACGCCCGGGTGCCGCTCGAACTCGCGTGGTCCGCGGGGACCCAGGTCACGGCGATCACACAGGGCGACGCGACCGCGGAGCTGCTGAGCGTCGGCGGCCAGCCGATCCGCACCGCCACGCCCGAGGGCGTCCAGCGACTCAGCTATCCCAGCCCGACCAGCCCGATGCCCGCGATCGTCGCGGACGACGCCGGCACGGTCATCGCGCTCACCGTCAACCTGCCCGGCGGCGGGATCGCCTCGCTCGACCCCGCGACCGCCAAGCCGACGGCGATCGACTACCCCGACCTGTTCCTCGCCACGCTGGCCACCAGCGCGGGCGGGAGCACGGCGCTCGCCGCGCAGTTCGGCCCGTACGGCGAGCCGCTCGTGCCCACGGAGGCGGTGGCCACGGCGTACGCGTGGCAGGCGAAGCCGCGCAACGGCACCGTCACCGGAAGCCACGACCTCACCGTCTCCGCGCGTCCGTACCATCCGTGGCTCGGCGCGTTCCTCGCCTTCGACCCGGACACCGGCGCCTCCCCCACCGGCTACGGCTACGGCGACGGCAATCCCCTCGACCAGCCCGACACCACCGGGCTCTCCTCCTTCTGGGACATCACCGCCGTGGTGCTCGGCGGCGTCGCGGCACTCATGGGCCTGGCCTCAGGCAAGGTCGCCCGCAGCCTGCCCTTCGAGTCGAGCAGCCTCGCGCGGGGAGCCGGCGTCGCCTATCGCGTCACCACGGTGCTCGCCGGCCTCGCCGGCGCGGGCATCGCCGGCGCGCGGTACTTCGGGGTGCTCGGCACCAACGACAAGGACGAGCTGTCCTCGGTCAGCACCTGGGTGGCCGCGGCCGGGCTGATCCTCGCCGGCATCGGCACCTACCGCTACAAGGACCAGGCCCTCGTCGGCCTCCAAAGGCGCGCGCCGATCTCGCCCCGCTACAGCGAGGAGATCATCGTCGGCCAGCAGAACTTCGACGAGAACTTCTTCACCGAGAACCAGAACTACGACTAGCCGACCGGCCGGCGGGGAGAGTTTCCCGAACATCTCGTCGCCGCGGGGCGGCGGACGCCCTACCGTGGTGCGGTGATCTCCCCGCGGCTGCGGTGGGCGGCCAGTGTCGTGGCGAGCGCGGCGCTCGTCGCCGGGTGCACGTCGTCCGCCGTGGCCCCGTCCACCTCCCCGACGCAGTCGCCCGCGCCCGTGGAGTCCGCAAGTCCCGACGCGTCCGGCGAGGTCGCGCAGGCCGCGGTGAATGCCGCCGACGTGCAGCCGTGGCTGGCCGGCCCCGTTCCCGGCGGCGACGGTTCGGGTCCGGCGTACCCGAAGACGTGGCCGCGCTCGGTCGTCACCGGCAGCGGCCAGGCGACATCCCTCACTCCCGAACTCGTCGTCCCACCCGAGACGGAGGTCTCCGGCGACGTGCGGTTCCAGGTCGTGGACCTGTCCCGCGGCGGTGGCTTCGGTCCCGACGGCGCGGGCGAGGCAACGCAGGTCGTCGTCGAACAGGACGGCCCCGCATCCGGCTTCACGGTGCCGGCAGGGCTCCTCGCTGACGGCGCCACCTACGCATGGCGCGTGCGCAAGGGCAGCGACTGGGTGGGCCCGTGGGCGTTCGCCGTCGACACCGTGCGTGCCAGCAATGCCCCGATCGACACCATCGACTCGGTCGACGTCAACGTCCTGTCCGGCGTCCCCGCCGTACGGTGGAGTTCGCCGGAGTTCCCTGGCGAGCTCACCGCGCTCGCGGTCGGCACGACCTACCGACCCGGTCAGCCGCCCACGCCCGGCCTGCCCGACGGCTGGGCCTGGACCCTTCCCGGGAGCGGACTGCTGCGCCTGGAGGAGTCGGCCGTCGGCGTCGACGACACCACCTCGCCCAACGAAGCCGGCTTCGGGGGCGACGCGGGGCCGCTCAGCGTGACCCTGCGGTCAGCGAGCGGCGCCGGCTTCACGTTCGTACGCTCGGAGACCGGCGCCTACGTCCCCGGTCTCGCCGACGGCACGGCGACGTCGTACTCGCGCGGCGGCGTGCTCACCCGGATGTCGCCCGGCGTGTGGCAGTACTCCTCGTCCTCGGGCTCCATGACGCGCTTCGTCGACGGCTACGCCAGCAGCGAGTGGTCGATGGGTGCGCCCGTGGCCACGTTCACGTGGGATCCCGACGGGCGCCTCCTCAGCGTCGGCGACGGCATCTCCCGGGTGATCTCGCTGTCCTACGACGGCACGGGGGCCTGCCCGGCATCGTCGTGGGGCAGCGGCTTCGGCGTCGCCGCCGGCCTGTGGTGCTCCGCGACGTACCCGGACGGGACCGCCACCGCGGTCGGCTACGTCGGCGACCGCATCGGTCTCATCGCCGATCCCGGCGGGCTGGGCACCGGCTTCGGGTGGGATGCCGCGGGCAGGCTCGCCGCCGTCCGCGAGCCCGGGGCGACCGCCGCGGCCGCGACGGCGGGCGGTGACTGGACCTCGGCGGACCTCACGACGCGCGTGTCGTACGACGTCGACGGGCGCGTCGCGACCGCGACCCAGGCGTCGGTGTCACCGGGTGCACCGGCGGTGACGCGGGTCTTCTCCTATCCCGCCGAGCAGGACGGGCGCACGCTGTCCGCGAGCGTGCAGCAGATCGTCGGCGACGGCGAGGCCGAGGAGGCCCTGCGGGTCGAGGCGACGTCGGACCGCTGGCAGATCCTCACGAGGACGGCGTACGGCGTGCTCACGACGAAGAACACCTACGACGAGAAGTCCGGCGTGGCAGTGAAGGGCACCGACCCCCAGGGGCGCACGACCACGACGAAACTCGACGGGGAGTCGCTCATGCGCTCCTCGGTCGGCCCGTTCACGGGCACCCCGGAGGGCGCCCTGCGGACCGATCGCACCCTCGACGCCACGGTGCGCGATCCTGGCGACGCGTCCGAGCCGTGGAAGGGCATGTCGGCGGTCCTGTGGTCCAGCGACGTGGGCACCCCGCAGTGGTGGGACGCGCTCGCGCAGCCTCGCGGGCTCGGTCGGGACCGAGGGCGCGTGGCAGGCCCAGGCCTCGGGATTGTGGAAGGTGCCGTCGTCGGGCATCTGGGACATCGAGATCACCACCTCGCAGGAGTTGCTCGCCGAACTCGTCATCGACGGGGTGCGCTGCGCGGCCAACCTTCCCGAGCCGTGTCGGATGCGCCTGCGCGAGGGCGAGAGCGCGCTGGCGCTGGCCATGAGCGGCGAGGGCCCGGGCTCCTTCCGCGTGACCGCCAGCCGCGGCGGCGGGCGCCAGGACATCCCCCTCGACCAGCTGCGCCCCAACTACAACGCCACCACGGTGGTGACGACCAACGACGTGGTGGGCGACCGGAACCTCTCGACGCAGGTGTACGACATCGACCGGCCGTGGTCGCAGGATCCGAAGACGGTGACCGCCAGCGGCAAGCTCGTCACGGCCTACGAGTACGAGCCGTTCGACCCGGCCGCGTCAGAGTGGGGTCGCCAGACCGCCACCGTGAACGCCGGTGGGGCAACCCAGGCCACGGCCTACTACGGCGCCGATGAGGAAGCGACCAACCCGTGCAATGGCGGCTCGGCACCGCAGGCAGGGCTGCCCCGGGAGGTGACCCGCTACGACGGAGTCACGCTCACCTACGTCTACGACGCCGCCGGGCGCACGGTGTCCGTGGTGACGCAGGGCGACGGTGTGTCCGAGACAGCCTGCACCTCCTACGACGCGGCCGGGCGGGTCGTCGCTTCGTCGGTGACAGACGGAGCGGGCCAGGCGCTGGAGTCCTCCAGCACGAGCTACACCTGGGATGGCGGCTTCATCACCGTCGCGTCGCAGTACTCCATTGCCGGCGCCGCCTACACGAGCACCACCCGCCTGAACGTCGCCGGCGGCATCGTGTCCTACGTCGATGCCTGGGGCACGAGCACCGAGTTCGAGTACGACGCCCAGGGCTACCTCGTCTCGCGCACGACGACTCCGCCCGGTGCCGGCAGCCCGGCCCTGACCGTCGAACTCGCCTACGACCGGCGTACCGGCAACATCTCCCGCGTGACCGCGAACGGCACCGAGCTCGCGAGCGTCGAGTACACCGAGACCGGCGTGCCGCTCACCATCTCCTACCCGGGGGGCGTCGAGCAGTCCTACGACTACTCGCCCTCGGGCGCCGCCGACGTGGTCGAGATCGGCTCCGACGATGTCACGATCGTCCAGCGCCGCTCTCGCAATGCCGGGGGCCGCACGACAGGGGCCTCCGTCGAGGTCAACGTGGGCCGGAAGCTCGCATCCTCGGCCGCGTGGGACTACGGATACGACGACGCGGGCCGGCTGGTGAGCGCGCGACTGAAGGCCACCGGGGACGCCGCGGCGTTCGGCGGGAAGAAGCGTTCCTTCGAGTACGCCTATCGCTCCCAGGAGCAGTGCCCCACCAAGGCCGGGGCCGACTTCAACCGCACCGGCGGCGCGCGCGACGGCGTCGCCTACGTCACCTGCTACGACGGTCGCGGCCGCCTGGCCTGGACCTCCGATCCCGCGCTCGCACCCGAAGGCGGCAAGGCGCGGGCGACGTGGGATGGCCTGGGCCGCCTCACCGGCCTCGACGCGCGGGTCCCACTGGCGATCGGCTGGGCCGCCGCCACCCAGGCCGCGACCGTGACGCAGGGGGCGGACACCGCGCAGATGCTCACGATCGGCGGCACGGTGGTCCGCGAGTCGGTCGGCGGCACGGCGACACGACTCGGATACGCCGACCCGCGCAGCCCGATCGCCGCCGTGCTCATGGACGACTCCAACGCGGTCACCGGCCTTCTCGTCGGCCTGCCCGGGGGCGGCATCGCGCACCTGGATGGCCGTGCGGCGGTGGAGCGCATCGACTACCCCGATCTCTTCCTCGCCACCCTCGCCACCTCCGATGCGCGAGGTGCGCTCGCGCTGTCCCGGCAGTTCGGCCCCTACGGCGAGCCCCTCGTCCCCGAGGAGGCGGTGCGGGCGGAGTACGCGTGGCAGGCCAGCCCCCGCAATCCCACGCTGACGGGCCCGCACGACCTGACGTTCTCGGCCCGCCCCTACCACCCCTGGCTGGGCGCCTTTCTCGCCTTCGATCCGGTGCCCGGGGCGTCCCCGACAGGGTACGGATACGCAGATGGCAACCCGCTCGACAGCCCCGACACCAGCGGCGAGGCATCCGGCTGGGACATCGCCACGATCGTCCTGGGCGGCGTGGCGACCATTCTCGGGGTCGCCGCGGGGAAGGCCGCGCAGCACAGCTGGATCGGCGGCGACGACTACTTTGCCGGACGCCTCTACCAGTACGTCCTTGGCGGCACCGCACTGCTGGCCGCCGGGCTCGCCATCGGGCGTGGCATCTACCTCATCGCGACCGATCAGGGTGCCGACGCGACCTACTACACCAGCGCCGTCCTCAGCATGGTCGGCGTCCTGGCCGCTGCCGTCGGGCTCGCGCGCTGGGATCAGCAGGTGTCGAAGGGCCTCGCGGAACGCCGCCTTCAGAGGATGTCGGTCTCGCAGATCACCGAGCAGGTGGAGCAGGTCGCCGACCAGGTGAGCATCGGCCGGGGATTCGATCGGAAGGCGTCCTTCGGGAGCTACGACCCGAACCGGGCCTTCCAGGACATCTAGGGCTGATGTCGAGCCCTCGCTCGGGGCGTGCGCTAGAGCCGGTCGGGGACGCGGTGCTGGCCCTCCCGCGAGGGCATGCCCTCGCAGCCGCCCTCCACCGGGCAGTCCTCCGGGTCCACCTCGTCCTGCCCCTGACCCTGGCTCCCGGGATCGGTGGCGTCCTGCTGGCCTCCGCCGCCGAGGACGAGCTGGAAGCCGGCCACGATGGCCGTGGCCTTGGCGGCCTCGCGCAGCAGCGATGCGCCTCCCTCGTTGGCCGGCTGGCTCGACATGCGCAGGGCGCTGGACGCGAGCTCCTCGGACACCTCGTCCACGGACTCGGTGACCGCCTTCTTCGCCTGGAATGCGGTCTTCGCTCCCTTGCCCGATCCCAGGAACGCCATGTCGAGCGCCACGGAGACTCCTTCCAGCACGAAGTCGGTCGTCGTGAGCTCCAGGCCCTGGGCATCGCGCTCGGCCGCGGTGATCGCCAACTGCCCGCCCGAGGTGGCCAGGGAGATCGCGAGGACGACGTACCACTGCGCGCCGGGCAGCATGGCGGCCGCTGTGATGCTCACGACGGCGAGCACATTGCGCGCGAAGTCGAACCACGAGTAGGCGCCGGTGGGGTCGGAGTAGTTGACGGGGTCGGCCTCGGCGTAGCCGTAGCCGGTGGTCGACGCACCCGGGTCGGGGTCGAAGGCGAGGTAGGCGCCCAGCGCCGGGAGGTAGGGCCGCGCGGTGGCCAGGACGATGCCGGTGCCCCCCGGGAGGGTCGGCTCCAGTCGGGCGAACCCGTAGCCGTAGCGCGGCGGGTCGGCCGGGATGGCGCCGGCCGACGCGCGACGCTTCTCGACCGGCTCGCCGAACGGCCCGAGCGTCTCGGCGAGCGCACCGCCGCCGGGGCCGGGCACGACCGCGCCCTTGCCGTCGGTGCGCAGGAACACCTCGCCGCGGATGCCCGGGTGGTCGACGACGACGTCGCCGCTCGCCGGGGTCTTGGTCCACAGCGCGCCGCCGGGCAGCAGCAGGCGGACCTGGCGCGCACCCGACTCGTCGAGGAGGACCGAGGGGGCGAGGGCGGTCGGGTTGGCGTAGGCCATCCGGGTGACGACACCGGACGAGGGGTCCACCGTCGAGTCGTCGCCGGGTGCGGTCGACCGCTGCGACACGAGGCGGCCCATCGCGTGCGCGAGCTCCGTCGTGATGGGCGCCTGGCCCACCCCGTCGGTGATGGTCGCCGGGAGTCCGCCCCACGACCACGCGATGGTGAGTTCCGCGCCCTGCGCCGCGCTGCGCTCGAGGCGGCCCAGCGCGTCCCATGACAGCGTCGCCGCGCCTCCCTCGGGCGCGAGCAGCGGATCGGTGGTGCTCACCGCGCGCGCCGCGGCGTCGTAGCAGGTGACGTAGTCGGTGCCGTCGCGGCTGCCGGAGGTGCGAGTGAGGTCCGCGCCGGGATTCGCCGCCCCGCCCTTGTCGCACGAGCCGGACCGCTCGCCGAACCCGTAGGCGAAGCGCGCGGACTTCGCGCCGACCCCGGCCTGGTCCCCCCCCACCTCGAGCTCGGCGATCTTCAGCCGCGCGGCGCCGTCGTAGGCGTAGGTCCAGGTCCGCGATGTGTCGAGGTCGCCGAGGCCCTTGACCCGGGTCTCGCGCTCGAAGACGCGCCCCGCGTCGTTGGTCGAGTTGCGGTCGGTGACCTCGCCGCCCCCGGCGACGCTGACCGCGGTGACGTCGACCGTGCCGTTGGACCGGTAGCGGAAGCCCTGGCTGACGCCGCTGGTGTACTGCACCCCCGTCACCCGGCCATCGCTGTCGTACTCGATGTCGGCGATCGGCTTGCCGTCGATGCTCATGCGCGTGGGCCGGCCCGTCACGGGGTCGAACTCCTGCTCGGACGTCACGAGCGCCTGCCCGCCCAGCATCGCGGTGCGCGAGACCTGGTTGCCCTCCACGTCGTAGCGGTAGTCGAACGTCACGCCGGAGAGGTCGACATAGGACACCAGTCGCCCGAGGAGGTCCACGCGCGTCTCCGTCACGGCGGGATCGCCGAGGCCGGTGCCGCCGAGCGGACGGCTGCGCACCGTGGTGCGCGCCGAGCGCGGATCGCCCCCGACGCCGTACTCCACCGTCGTCTCCTCCACCGCATCGCCGGAGGCCGCGATGAGGGATGAGGTGAGCATCGAGCCGTCCGCGGCGAACGACCAGCACGCCAGTTCGCCGGGGTCCCCGGTGCGGATCGCGACGGTGCGACCGGCAGCGTCGTACCAGCGTCGGACGATCACGCCGTCCGTGCGCCGGATGGCGCGCACCTGCCCGGCCTGGGGGGCCGCCGGACCCGCGCAGGGCGACGCCTCGTCGGCGCCGGTGAGCGGCCAGTACTCCGTGGTCGACGTGAGGTCGCCCGGTGTCGTGCTCGACACTCGCCGGCCCCACCCCGTGGCCCCGGCCGGCTCGTACGTCGCCGTCGACACCAGACCGCCGGGGGTCTCGATGCTCGTGGGCAGCCCGGTCCAGGGCTCGGCGTACTCGGTGCGCGTCTGCGTGGTCTTGCCGTCGGCGAAGCGGTCATTCGTCGTCAGGGACGTCGTGAGCCCGAAGCCCGGCGTGATCCCCTCGATCTCCGGCAGTGACCGCTGCGGCTCGCCCTCGACCACGTCGCCCGCGACGCGCAGGGATGCCTCCGCCTCGTCCGCGGAGAAGTCGATGCGCAGGAAGTGCCGCCCGTCGGCGAGCTCGAGTCGGCAGCGGTCGCTCGAGTCGAGATCGCAGCGACGGTTGTCGACGTAGACCTCGGCCGATCCCCCCGAGGCGCGCACCTCGAGAAGCCAGGGCGCGGCCTTGCCTCGCCCGGTCTCGGTGGTCCAGGTGCCGGTGAACATGCCCGACCACGGCGCGGTGCCGGTGGGCGAGGCATCCCAGGACTCGGCGAGGCGGCCGCTGCGGGCGATCCAACCTCCGGCCGCGAGGGGCCCGGCGCCGTCGGCGGCGGACCAGTAGTACGCCGTGAGTCCGCGCAGCGGATCCCCCGAGGCGTTTTGGTCCGTCTTCGTCTCCTGCCGGTAGGCCTGCTCCGCCTCGGTCGACGGGCCGACGAAGCCCGAGCGGCGCTCGTCGGCGTACTCGAAGGTGGTGACCCGTCCCTCGTAGTCGGTGACGGACTCGACCTTGCGCCCCTCCTCGTCCCAGGTCATCCGGGTGCGCGCGCCGTCGCGGTCGCGACGCTCCACGGGTCGCCAGTCGTTCGCGCGGGCGCCGATCTCGTACGCCGCGCCCCCGCCGAGCGCGGACTCCACCGGCCGCGGCCGCGTGCCGGAGTCGAGCGCGCCGGTGATGACGCCCGCATCCACGACCGCGGTGACGACAGCACCCTCGGCCGCGTCCTGCTCCGACACCGGCGGATAGCGGTATGTGTGCACGAGCCGCTCCGCGCCGGGCTCGGGCGCCGGGGCCGCCACCGCCTGGACTCGGCCCTCGCTGTCGTAGGCGATCTGGGTGAGGACGTCGACGGACTCCCGGGGCACGACGCCGGCGGCGACCGCGGCGTTGACGAGCGGGAGGCGCAGGGCGGCGAGTCGGCCCGACTGATCCCAGCCCAGCCCGAGTCCGGTCTGGCTCATCGGCCCGTCGCCGCCGACGGCGTCGGCGATGAGGCCGATCTGCGGACCCTCCGGCGCGTCGACGTAGGAGATCTGCGACTGGGTGCCGTCCCACCAGGTGATGGCGCACAACTGCCCGTCCGGGGCGGCGACGAAGCCCTCGGCCGCGGGACAGTCCGGGCCGAAGGCGAACGTGATCGTCCGTCCGGAGGGGTCCTTCGCCGACACCAGGCGGCCGTCGGCCGACCATTCCACGGTGCCGGTGGGGGTGCCACCCCGGTAGTACCCGACGGGACGGTTGCCGCGGAACTCGGTGATGTCACCACTCACCTCGACCAGGCGCCACAGGTCACCGGCCCGCTGCAGGATGCCGGACGACGCCGATCCGATGCGCCGTCCATTCGCCCACGTCTGGGCATAGACGCCGGACTCATTGCGGGTGAACGTCATGGAGCGGCCGTCGACGTCGGCGATGTAGACCGACGCGGGGGTGTCGCCGTCGGACGGCTCGAATGTCGTCCAGCGCGAGGCGAGCGGGACGGTCATCCGCCATCCCGGGGGCAGCCACGGGTCGCCTGCGCGCGCCGGGGAGTAGTCCAGGACCGCAAGCGCACCGCCCCGCACGGTGGGGAACGTCCTGCTGGTCCAGGTGACCGACGGCACCCCGGTGAGCAGGTGCGTGCTCACTCCCGCGAACTGGTCGCGCGGCGCCAGCGACGGACGCGTGACGTCGACATCGACGACGTACGGGCCGATCCACTCCCCTCCGCCCGATGGCTGCGCGCGCCACGCGTACTGCCGGCCGTCGACCAGGGTGCCGCTCGGGACCTGCCAGGAGCGCCCGCCGGACGCACTGAGCCGGGGAGTCGAGGTGCCCGGCTCGTCGCCGGCGGAGATGTCGTAGATCTCATAGACCAGGTCGCCGTCGCCCTCGGACTTCGGCCGCAGCACCGGGGTCGTGGACACTGACAGGCCGGAGCCGTCGAGGACGGCGACCGGGAAGGCTGTCGGGCTCGCCGGGCCGTCACCGGCGGCCACCGGGACGGGGCCGGCCGTCGCCGCCGGCTGCAGGCCCGCGGCCGCCGGCTCGGCCGTGGCGGTCGAGGTCTCCACCGGCGCCGGAGTCGACGACTGCTGCGGCGCGCCCGCCGGAGACGTGCACGACGCGAGGAGGGCGAGGCAGACGACGCCCAGGGTCGTCCGCGCCGCCATCCCCGGACGGCGTTGCACGCGTGACATGGGGATTAGCCCGTGGTGATGCTGGCGAGCCAGGTCGCCCCGTAGGTGTAGGCGGACTTGCCCGCCTCGGCCTCCGGATCGCACTTCACGACGAGGTTCTTGGAATCAGCCGTGGCGAAGTTCGACTTGCACGAGATGGGCGACGCCGTGACCTTCGGGGGACCGTAGGTGTTCGCGACGTTCTCGAGTGTGAGCGAAGCGCTCACTGAGATGAAGGGATCCTCCGCGAAGAACTCCGAGATGCCATCCGGTGTCTCGCCCGACTTCACGTACGTGCACGTCGTCTTCGTCGTGCCCTTCGTGCAGTTCAGCGCATCGCCCCGCGCGTTCGTGAAGTACTTCGGCACCAGGCGGAACGACATCGTCGTCGTCCCCGACGCCGCCTTCGCATACCCCCCGATCACCAGCGAACGCTTCACCGTGGAGATCTGCCCATTCGGAGACCTGTTGTCCACCCAGCGGCCCGAGCCTATCGAGGCGTTCGCCACCTCCCAGGCCACGTACAGCTTCTGCGACACCGGCGTCGTACCTTCGGGGCGCTCGGGGAAACTGCCGTCACGCGACGTGAATCGCGTCGACACCGTCGTCTGCATCGGGGCCGTCCAGGCATAGGACTCGAATGCGAAGTCGTAGTCGTTGCTCGTCTTATCCGGGATGAGGAGATAGCAGCCGATCACGCCACTAGACGTGTCGCACGGGGGGTGGCTATTGAGCTTCTCGTCGCCATCCGAGGTATCCGTGGCATCCCAGCGGGCCGTCACGTCACCGGTCAGTGCCGGATCCGGGCAGCCGGGGAAGCCCGTGTCCGTGTGCCGCGCGCAGGTGAAGTTCACATAGCCCTTCGGCGCATCGCACCACTCGCACTCCTGCTGGTGACCCCACCACCCCGGGTGATCACCCCACACCCGGGCATCGCTGTAGTAGTACGTCTGGTCCGAGCCGTTCTTCACCGCATACGGGACCTGGGCGCAGCCCCAGTCTCCCTCCCCATTGCCGTCCGTCTCGAACGCCTTGGACCCCGTCTGCTTCAGCCACAGGGCCGAGGCCTCATCACCACTCACCAGCGCGAAGTCCTTCAATGGGATCCGCTGCATGTAGTTGTAGAGGCGGATATTCGCCGTGAGGTCATCGGCGTCCTTGCACTTCGAGCGAGGATGCGTCGCGTACGCGACCTCACCCGGGGACGCCGACTCCACCGGAGCCGGCGAGGCCGCCTCACTCGACGTCGTGGCACCCGGTGCCGTGGTGTCCGCCGACTCCGAGCCACTCCCCGAGCAGCCCCCGAGCACGAGCACCCCGGCGACGACCGAGGCGACGATCAGCCAAGAGCGACCGTGACCTGACATGGTGACCTCTTCCTGTGCGGGTAGTCCCAGGCTACGCAGTTCCGGATCCCTCCCCGGTCGGGGAGAGAGAAAACCGAACACCGGGCTACATGCTCGCAAAGATGTACGCCTCGATGCCCGTGTAGTCACCGCGCGGGATCCAGCCGGCGTCCTGGCCCATCTCGATGAAGCCCTGGGTCGTCGCCCGCTTGCTCACGAAGGCGCTGTTGTTGCCCACCTCGCGGACGATGAGAGCCTCGGCCTGAGTAGGCACGTAGAGGGACAGCGTGGTGACCTTGGGACCCGGGTCGATGAGGATCCCGGCGCCGGACGGGAATTCGATCGCGGAGGCCTTGGCGCGCCACGGCTTGTCGATCATGTGCGCCATGTCCTCGGCCTGCTTCAACTGCTGTGCCTTGAGTTCCTTTGCCCGCTGCATGAGCATGCCGCGCATGGAGTCACCACCCACGATGAACGCAAGAAGCCCGAGGGACGCGGTCATGGTGGTGATCGCAGAGGAGCCGTTGTCGCGGCCTTGGATCCAGCTCCCGGCGACTCCCACGACCGCGGTCACCGCGCCGAGGCCGCCGAGCACGGCGGAGCCGACCATGCGCACCTTGCTGGCCCCCTGCTTGGCCGTCCCCATGGAGATGCCGGCGATGAAGGCGATGCCCGCGCCGACGACACCGGTGATGTCCCAGTCACCGAAGCCGCCGGTGTAGTCGGGGCTGTCAACGGGGTCGCCGTTGCCGTAGCCGTAGGCGGTCGTGCTGGCCGCCACGATCGGGTCGGAGGCGAGGAACTCGCCCAGCCACGGGTGGTAGGGGCGCAGGGTCAAGGTGAGGTCGTGGTGCCCGGTGACGGTGGGATTGCCGGCCGCCGCGTGGAAGCCGAAGCGCGTCCCGGGGCCGATGCCCGACGTGTCGCCGGTCGGGGCGGCCGGCGCGGCCGCGAGGGGCTCGCCGTACGGGCCGAGCCGCGGCGCCAGGGCCGCGGGCGTGTCCCCGACAGGCGTGCCCCCCACCGTCGTGACGAGAGCGGCGCCGCCCGCGTCGCTGAAGTCGAGGGCGAGCTGCTTGTCGCCATCCGCTGCCCGCGGGTCCGGACCGAGGTGCGCCAGCGTCCCTCCGGGCAGGGCGACGCGGGTGTCGAGCACGGCCAGGTCGCCATCGAGGACGAACGTCGGCGAAGCGGTGCCGGCGTAGCCGTAGCGCACCGTCGTCGTCGAGCCGCCAGCCTCCCGCGTCATCGACTGCAGGGTTCCGCCGGCGTAGAGGAAGGTCGCGACCGAGTCCCCCTGCGCCACGCGCGAGACCTGGGTGCCCGACGCAAACTCCAGGCGCAGTGGCACGGCGCCGGTGAGCTCGGTGAGCCGGCCGAGGCCGTCGTAGGTCGCCTGCGCGCGGCCCTCGCCGCCGGTGAGGTGCGGATCGGTGGTCCACGACAGGCGGCCCTTGTCGTCTCGGCAGGTCTGGTAGTCGGTGCCGTCGCGTGAGCCGCCCGAGCGGTCGAGGTTCGCCGGAGCGCCGGCGAAGCATCCCTCGGCCACCGCGCCGTAGTCGTACCCGAACACGCGCTTGGGGCCGCCGGTGTCGGCGTCCTCGCCGTCGGTGACCAGCGTGGCCTTGACCAGGCGGCCGGCTTCGTCGTAGGAGTACTCCCACTGCTGGGACGTCAGCACCTTGCCGCCCTCACGCACCGCGATGTCGCTGGCGAGGGTGCGCCCGACCGGATTTCGGGAGCGGTTGCTCACGTAGGTGCGCTTGCCCGCGGTGACCTCCACGGTGGTGACGGCGCCATTCGACCCGTAGGCGATCCCGAGGCCGACCCCGCCGGGGTAGTCCACCTGGTTGACCTGGCCGCGGCCGTCGTAGGACACGGTCGCGAGCACGCGGCCGTTGACCGTGACCTTGGTGGGGCGCCCCGTCTGGGGGTCGTAGGCGTACTCCATGCGCAGCGTCGGGTCGCCCTCGACCCCGGGCGCCCACACGGACCGCTCGAGCAGCGTGCCGTCGGGCGCGTAGGTCAACTCCACGCGGGTGCCGGCAGCGTCCTGCGACCGCACGGTCTGCCCGGCCACGTTGGTGACGTTCGTCGTGACGAAGGTCTCCCCCGCCCCGACCGGAGACGCCTCGCCCAGGGTGGTCGTCGACGTGACGGTGAGCAGGCCGTCCGACACCACCCGCGACATCGACGTCTGCTCGATCACCTTCTTGTCGCTGTTGCTCACCTGCGTGGTGAGCACGCGCCCGCCGGCGTCGTACGTCGTGCACACGAGCTCGGAGATGCCCGGGCCCTCGGTGGAGATCGCCACCGGGCGTCCCGCGGCGTCGTACACCGTCGTGATGCGCACGCCGTCGTAGCGGACCGACGTCTTCGGCAGTCCCGCCTGCGGATAGGACGCGGACGTGCAGGGGTCGGTCGCGGACTCGTCGGGCCGGTAGTAGTCGATCGTGGCGGTGGAGCCGCCCGGTGTGGTGAGCCCGGTCATGCGCCCGAACGTCCCGGCGGCCCCGTCGGTGGCCTCGTAGTCATACGTCGTCGCGCGCCCGCCAGCGGTGACGACCTTGTCAGGCTGTCCCGTCCACGGCTGGTCGGTCACCGACACCGTGTCGCCGAGGTCGAATCCCGACGCCTTGTCGTTGAGCTGCACGCGCGTGGCCATGTTGAAGTTGGGACGCAGGTCGGCGACCTCGATCTGCGCCGGGCCGTCACGCCCCGCCCGGACCGCGAACGCGCCGCGGCCGTCCGCGCTGGTGACGTCGAAGGTCACGAGCACGGAGTGCTCGCCCTTGGCCAGTCGCATGCGGCAGGAGGACCCGCTGCCCTCTCCCGCGCAGCGCACGCCGTCGATGGAGACGCTTGCCGTGGCGGCCTCCGATGAGCTCACCTCGACGTCGTACTCCCCGGACTGCGCGACGCGCCACAGGCCGGTCGCCTGCGCGCGCCACGGGCCGGCGGGAGCCCCCGCGGCCGGGGGGCCGTCGAAGGACGCGGCGAGGCCCTCCTTGAGCACCGCGCTGTCCCAGAAGCCGGGCACTCCCGCGCCGCCGGCGGGCCACACCAGGGAGGCGAGGCCCTGCCACGGCTTGACGGGGGAGTCCGCGCCGCGCTCGGGCTCCTCGACCTGGACGTCGAGCGTGCGCTCCGAGCGCAGCGCGCCCGAGGCGTCCCCGGAGAACGGCCCGACGGACTCGCGCAGGAGTCCCTCGCCGTCGGTACGGACCTCCACCCGGCGGTCCTGCGGCGTCGTACCGCCGATGGACGCGCCGGTCGTGGGGTCGTACTCCACCTTGCCGGTGAGACCGTCGACCGCCGTCGATGTCATCGTGCGCCAGGCATTGTCGGCGGATACCCGGAGCACAATGCCGCCACCGAGCGAGGAGTCGACGGGCGACTCCTGGCCGCCCTGCACGATGAGCTGCTGTGCCTGCGCGACGAGGTCGCCGCCGCTGGGGTACTCGTAGGCGCGGCGCACGCGCGGCGCATCGGGTGCCGTCGCACCCAGCGTCACCGACGCGACGCGTCCCTCGCCGTCGTAGGCCACCTGGGTGGCGTACTGCGCATCTCCCCAGGCCGCGTCGACCGCGGCGGCCGACGTCACCGATGGCGAGCGCACCGACACCAGGCGCCCGGACTCGTCCCAGCCGTAGGACTCGCCGACGCCGCCGGGGTCGGCGACGAGCGCGAGGCGCTGCTTGCCGCCGGACTGCACGTAGCCGGCCTGGGTGGTCTGGCCGTCGGGGTAGGTCACCGAGCACCACAGGCCGTCGCCCGCAGAGAAGCCCTGCTCGGACCAGCCGGACGCGGCGCATCCGTCGCCGTACGACAGGGAGAACGCGCGGCCGCCGGTGACGCCGTCAGTCAGCGTGACGAGACGACCCTCGCCGTCCCAGGTGAAGCCCGCGAGCGGGATGCCCGCGAGCCACTCCGCGGACACGCGCCCGCCGGTGAACTCGGTGAGCGAGCCGTCGGGGGCGGTGTAGGTCCAGGCGCCTTCGCCCACGCGCAGGAGCGTGCCACCGAGGGCGTACTGCACGACGCTGCCGTCGGCGAGGCCGGGGACGTAGGCACCGGACTCGGAGCGCACGAACGTCGGTCCCGTGCCGTCGGCGGCGAGCAGTTGCACGCTAAGCGGTCCCTCGTCCGCGCCCGATC
>JBJTJS010000062.1:0-8683 GCA_046096085.1 bacterium | reverse complement strand
GCCCTGCGCCGTGACGCCGACGGCCGGCTGCCCCGCCGGCGCGCTCGCCGGCGAGGCAACGGCCACGGAGCCCCCGACCAGGAGGGCAGCCGCGGCAGTCACTCCGAAGACCTTGAGTTACATCGACCCCCCTCCGGGTGGATATGGTGGGAGCAGTCTTGCGGCTCCGGCCGCCGAAGGCGAGGGCGGGGGTGCTTCTCGGCCCCCCTGCTGACCGGACAGGCTGCCCCCGGGCGAGGAATTGTCGGGAATGTCCGAATCCAACCCTCAGGGTCCACGACTTCCGCCGGCATCACCGTCCGGCGTCACCGTCCGGCGGGGGCTGTGCGGCGGGACTCCTGAGCGACGGGGTCTACTTCGAGGAGCGGGGCAGGACCTGGACCTCGGGCAGGGGATACAGGGGCGGGGACGGCTGGTCGGCGGTGGCAGGCCCGCCCGGGGTGTCCCACACGTTGACCTGCCCGTCGCAGTCCTGCCGCACGGGCAGGCCGTAGGCGCCCGGCTTCGTGGGCCATCCGATCGTCATCGGGAAGTACGTCGGCGTGTTGAACTCCGGTCGCGGACCGGTGAGCTTCCAGGTGACACGAATGCCCTTCTTCGACTCCTTCACCGCCACCGACCACCCGTCGACCCGGTGGGCCTTGACGGAGCGGAAGTGCTTGGAGAAGAAGGCCGTCACCTTGTCGATGCCGACTTCGTTCTCCAGGCACCCGTGCTGCACCTCGAGGGTCATGACGGACTTGCTGCTCGCGACCGCGGGGTCGCCGTTCAGTTCGATGATGGCGTGAGCCGAGGCCGGCGCGGCGGAGGCGAGGAGGGCGATAGCGGCGGTCGCGCCGACGAGCGCGATGCGGGCGAAGGTGGGCATGAGTGGAGGCTACCCGATCACTTCGGAGCCGGGGAACCACTCGGTTCAGCCGACAGGAGGCCTCGAAGCTCGAGGGCATTGCGCGTGGCGGCCGAGGTGGCGGTGTTGTCGAAGACCACGATCCGGGTTCCCGTGCGGGTGCGATCCAGCCAGTCGGCGAGTCGCCGGAGGTCCTCGCTTGAGTAGGAGCTGTAGTACCGGCGAGGGGTGCCGTGCAGGCGCACGTACACCGGCCCCGGCCCGGCCGCCTCTTCGGCCGGCGGGATGGCGGTCCGCACGATCCCCACCCCCGTGTCCTCGAGGAGCCCCCGCGCCTCGGGCGACAGCCACGAGTCGTGGCGCGGCTCGCACGCGATCGCGCCCGGGTAGAGGGATCGCAACTCGGCGAAGAACGCCCCGGCCGTCGCCGGCTCGAGGGCGAGGGTGGGGGGCAGCTGGACGAGGAGAGCGAGGAGCTTGTCGCCGAGGCCGCCGACCGATTCGAGGAAGTCGGCGAGCCCCGACGTGTCCCGCAGCCGGTGGAAGTGCGTGAGGCCCCTGTTGACCTTCACGGAGAAGCCGAATCCCTCCGGTGTGTCGTCCGCCCACCGCTGGAAGGTCTCGCGCCGCATGCGGCGGTAGAAGCTCGCGTTCACCTCCGCGAAGTCGAAGGTGCATGCGTACCGCTGAAGGCCGCTGAGGCTCCCCGCGTCCGGGGGCACGGGATACAGGGTGCGGTGCTTGCTCACGGCCTCGCTCCTCCCGGCCAGGCCGATCCGCACGTCGGAGTCCACGCCTCGCACGCTAGCCACCCGCCTGCGGAGGTGCGTTTGCGACGCCCTCTGCCCGGCCCACGCGTCCTGCGGGTCCGCCTTGACCGATCAGGCCGGGTCGATGACCGTCGTGGCCATGTCGTCGCCTGCTCCGCGTGCCTACGTTCGTCGGGCTGCCTAGTGGACGAGGAGAATCCATGCTTCAGCGACCAACACGCGCCGTCAGCATCCTGTCGGCACTCGCCGTCGGAGTCGGCCTTGCCGGCCCGGCGAAACCCGCGGCCGTGGCCGCGCGGGCACCCGCCCCCGCCGCGGACCCGACATCGGTGTCCTTCACCCTCGAGGGGTGCCGTACCGACGGGACCATTGCGCTGCCCGATGCCGGGGGGAACTACGTGTGCCCCGATGCGGCGTACACGTCGGGCAATCTCGGCAAGGGCTGGGCCTAGCTCGACCTGGTGCCCTATCGGATCAGCGCGCGCGCGGGCAACTCCGCGCCCGGCTCCCAGACCTACACGATCGCGTACGCCGTGGACCGCGAGGAGGCGAGCAAGCCGGGATACGACGTGCTCTCCTCCGCTGCCGTGAACGACAGCCTCTCGGTGGGTGTGTGCCCCGCCCCCGTGGTGGGCACGGCGACGATCGAACAGCCGGGGATCGGCGGCATCAGCAAGACGCTCTACCGGACCCTGACGGTGACGCAGTCGAGCAACACGACCTGCGTCTACGACTTCTACGCCCGTCTCGCCCTGGGCTCGCACCTCTTCCCGGGCTCGTCCCTGCACGCCAACCTGGCCCTCATCGGCACGGGCGGCAGCCTGGACACCGGCGGGATCGGCGCGCGCGATGTCTCGATCCCGGTCAACGAGATCGAGCCGCAGTCGATCGCGAAGGACATGGCAGGTTCGCGGGGGAGCGACCACACGTGGAACATCACGAAGAAGGCAACGCCCGCGTCACTCAGCGTCACCAACACCTGCGACGTGTCGGGGGACTACGCGACCGTCTCGCTGGACGAGACCGTCACCTGGACCAAGAGCGCCGCGATCCCCGGGGCCGCGACCCTCACGACCAGCATCTACGCGACGAACCCGTCGTCGCGCTCCCTGTCGGTTCGCGTCACCGACGTGATGTACGCCGGAACAGGCCAGACCACCGAACTGAACCGGACCACGCTCCCGGCAGTCACCGTGCCGGCCAGGACCACGCTCCTCGTCGGCACGCATACGTACGTGTGGGCCAACCCGACGACCACGTCGGTCAACGACGTCGCCACTGCGACCTACACCGACACGGTGACCGGGATCGCCATCCCCGGCAACGTGCAGGCCACGGCCAGCGCCACCATCCAGGACAACGGGCCGGTGACCAATGCGACCGCGGTGATCGACGACACGCAGTCGATCTCCGGATCGGGACTGGAGTACTCCATCGACTCCGTGACGGGGGCCACGGGTTCCTTCGCCCGCGACACCCTGGGCAGCCGAACCAGTTCCCCCGTGACGTGGACCTCGGCGTCCCAGAGCGGGAGCGGGTCGGTGACGTTCCGCAAGACGGTCTACGCGGCCAAGGGGACGATCGAGCCCGCCGGGCTCGTGAGCGACCAGGCATCGGTCACCGGCGCGAATGGCTTCACCGCGCAGGCGGCGACGAGTTCCGACGTGTCCGTCAACACGCTCGCGCGGCTGTCCCTGACCAAGTCGATCCCTCCGGGCGTGATCACGCGCGGGTCGGAGTCGGCCACCTTCCGCTTCGACGCCGTGCTCGGTGACGACACGGCGGCCAGTTCGCAGGTCACGCTCGAGGCGGGCGAGACCTCGAAGACGACCCAGGTGGCCGACCTCGCCCCGGGGGTCTACACGGTCACCGAGCGACCCGTCGACCACTGGCTTCCCGTCGACGCCCAGCAGATCGACCTCACCGGATCCATCTGCGAGGGCTCCTTGGACTTCGCCAACGTGCCCGAGCCGGCGAATGCCCGGGCCGTGAAGGTGACCGTCCCGGCGGGCTTCGAGGCCGGGTGGGACTTCGGGCTCTACCGGGGGGACGACACCGTGCCGCTCGCCGAGGGCACGACCGACGACTCGGGCGTCATCGCGCTGGGCTCCCCTCGATCAGAAGGGCACCTACGTGGTGCGCGAGTCGGCCCAGTCCGGCTGGGACAACACCGCACAGAAGGACTGCTCCTTAACCGTGGACCTCCCCGCGGACGGCGGCAGGACCTTCACGTGCACGCGCACCAACACCTTCCAGCCGGAGATCTCCCTGACGAAGACCGGCGATGAGCTCAGCAAGGTCGGGGACGACGTCCACTACGACATTGGCATCGCCAACGTGTCGGAGACGGGGGCGCCCTCCGGGACTCCGGACCTCCAGTGCCGCGTCGTGGACGAGCCCATCGGCTTCGACGAGACGGTGACCCTGGCGGCCGACGACTCGGCGGCGTTCGTCGACCCGCTCGTCTCCGGGGTGTCACTGCCGGCGGCCTGCGACTCCCTCGCGGTGGGCGACAGCTGCGAGGTCACCTACGACTATGTGGTGAAGGCGGACGACTCGGTCATCCCCAACACGGTGACCGTGCTCTTCCACCCGAAGGGATTCCCCAACGACGTCAGCGACACGGCCAGGGCCGAGCTGACGGTGATCCATCCGAGCTTCACGGTCACCAAGACCTGCTCCACGCCGGACTTCCCGGCGGGGAGCACCGTGATCTTCACGGTCGACGTGGTCAACACCGGCGACGTACCGCTGAACTTCACCCTCGACGACTCGATCGCCGGCAACGGCAACCCGGCTGCGGTGTATCCGCTGACGGGTGCGAACACGACGGCGACGGTGAACAGCGACGTCACGAACGCGCAGATCACGTTCGCGAACGGCCAGGCCTCCTTCGTCGTCGGTGTCGGCAAGCGGGCGCAGCTCGAGATCAGCCTGCAGACAGCCAACGTCGCCGTGACGAACACGATCGCGGCCAGGGGCGACCTCCCCCAGGACTACCGCGGGACGTCGTACTCCCAGACGCTCACGGCCCGGGACACCTGCGTGGATGCCCCGGAGGACGGCGCCACCAGGACGATCGGATTCTGGCGGACGCACTCGTCGTTCACCCGCCAGGTGCTCGACCAGCGGCCGCTGCCCTCCGTGGCGGTCGTGGGCACCAGCCCGCTCGTCGTGGGGAGCGACGGCAGGTTCGTCAACGGCTACATCAAGCTGTCGCAGAGCGGCAAGATCTTCGCGCTCAAGTCGGTGGCGGACGTGATGGGCGTCTTCTGGGCGAACAACTCGTTCAACTCCAACGGACGCAAGCGCACGACCATCTGCCAGGCCCGGATCGTCATGGGCAAGCAGTTGCTCGGCGCCATCCTCAACCAGGCGTTCGGCAACCCGCGCCCGCTGCCCATGGTGGACGGGATGGACCTCATCACCGCGGCGCTGAAGGCCATGGACGGCACCGATGCGAACGCGATCCGCACGATCGGGACGCTGCTGGACGAGTACAACAACTCCGGCGACTCGACCACGATCGTGATCCCGGGCGGCCTGACGATCGGCAAGGCCGATCCGCAGGCGGCGCAGGCGATCGCCCGGCTCGCGGCGGGTGACTGCTAGAAGGGATCTCAGGTGGCGGGGCCCTGCAGGGCGACGTACCCCCAGGACAGCGATGCCGCGAGGCAGAGCCACACCTGGTACGGCACCAGCAGGGCCCCGGCCCACCACCTCTCGGTGAAGGCAAGGACCGTGATGGGCACGGTGACGAGCGCGGCCAGCGTGAGGCTCACGGCGGCCGCGCTCAGGCTGTGCGGCACATAGAAGAGGTAGGCCCACGCCACGGCGAGGACGACGCTGCCGACGAGGAGGGCGAGGAAGGCCGCGACCTTCCCGGGGGCGGCGTTCAGCGCCAGCACGATGCCGACCCCGATGAGGGCGGCGAAGTTGTACGGCCAGATGAGCCCGATGACGACGGGTGGCGGCTGCCACCAGGGCTTCTCGAGCGCGACGTACCAACCCTGGTCCGTGGAGACTCACAGGCCCGAGAGCCCGGCGTAGACGATGACCGTGACGACCACTGCTACTGCCGCTGCGACTCTCCAGGCCATGGCGTCATCATGGCTGCAGGGCCAAGCCGCGGGCTCAGGAGGTGCGGATCGCGCCCTGGAGCTCGGTCTGCGTGAAGCCGCCCTCGACGGAGCCGTCGTGGGCGAAGCGGAAGAGGACGACGGAGAAGATCCCGCGCATGGTGGACAGGATGAGGGCGCCGGCCATGCACAGGAGCACCCCGAGCACGATGAGGCCGATCCCGGCGCCGACCAGCGCGGTGCTGTCGGAGATGGCCGCCACGATGCCGAGGATGACGAGGATCACGCCGGGCAGGATGGTCACGAGGGCCACCATCCCGCCGATGCGGACCCCGCCGAAGATCTGCAGGCCCCACCGCTCCTTGAACAGGGCGAACGACTGCTTGATGGCGGCGATCGGCCCCAGTTTCTCGAGCATGATGTAGGGCAGGACGAAGAAGGTCACCAGTGACCACATCGCGAGGACGCCGGCGGCGGCGAGGTTGCGCATGGCGTCGACTGCCGCGTTGCTGCTGTTGCCTCGGATGAGGCCCGCGATGATGTTCACGACGGTGGCGATGCACGCCCAGCCGAGGAGCGGGAAGAGGCGCCCCAGGGCGCACCCGATGCCGTGGAGGACCGAGGAGTCGCGCCCGGCGAGCTCCTCGTCGGCCGACGCGACCAGGCCGCCGCTGGACACCGAGATCACCATCTGGTTGGCGAAGAGGCCGATGATCGCGACGATGATCCCGGCCACGGTCTGGTCGCGCAGCAGCAGCCACCCCGCCGGGATCCAGAACAGGGCCAGGGGGACCAGGCTGGCGAGGAAACCCAGGAGGGGGAAGGCCAGGAGGTAGCGGTTCTCCCGGATGATCGCCCAGGACTTCGTGCTCAGCAGCCGGCTCTGACCCCAGGATCCCCGCGCCATGCAGGCAGGGTCTCGGCTACGTCGCGGGGAGCAGCCCGGCGATGTCCGGCTCGATGTCCGCGGGCTTGGTCTTGGGGGCGTAGCGCGTCACGGTCTGGCCGTCGGGAGCCACCAGGAACTTCGTGAAGTTCCACTTGATGGAGGACCCGAGCATGCCCCCGGCGCGCTCCTTGAGGAAGCGGAATACCGGGTGGGTGCCCTTGCCGTTGACGTCGACCTTGGTCGACAGCGGGAAGGTGACCCCGTAGTTGACCCGGCAGAACTCCTCGATCTGGGCATCGTCGCCGGGCTCCTGGTGGGCGAACTGGTCGCAGGGGAAGCCGAGGACCACCAGGCCCCGGGGACCCCACTCCTCGTGGAGCCGCTGCAGTTCGTCGTACTGCGGCGTGAAGCCGCACTTGCTCGCGGTGTTGACCACGAGCACCGGCTTGCCCTCGAAGTCCCTCAGGCTCACCGCCTGCCCGTGGTTGTCGGTGAAGGACAGCGCGTAGATCGACTCGGCCATGACCTGATCCTTCCAGCGTCCGGGGGGTTCGCAATACTGATGCGTTCCCGGGGAGGTGGCGCCGTGCTCCGTTCGCTGGCCGGTGCCTGTGCCGTGTCCCTCCTCGTCGCCGCGTGCTCGGGCCCTGCCGAGCCGGCCGGCGCCGGGTCGGCCGCATCGCCCGCGGCTTCCACGTCCCCGGCCCCGGCGTCCCCAGCCGCGCCACTGGACTGCGGCCTCGCGACGAACGCGATGGCCGACTACGGGCGTGCCGTCTCGGACCTCGCCCGCAGCGTCGAGGCGAATGACTCGATGGCGGCGATCGCGGCCTCCGACGCGATGCTCTACGCGATCGACCAGTTGATGCCCGTCGTCAATGCCGTCGGCGACCCCGGCCGCGCGTTCGCCGCGAAGGCGTGGGCGGTGGCGACCCTGGTCAAGGGCGGCGTGGCCAACGAGACCACGATGCAGGACCTGCTGCCGCAATTGACCGAGGCCTTCCGCGACCCGGCGTTCTCGACCGGAGGCGGGGCCATCGAGTCGTACGTCGACCAGCGGTGTGCATCGGCCACTCCCGGGGGCTAGCCTCCCGATACCGGGGACGAGGAGGGCGACATGAAGGCAGGACTGGCAGTGGGGGCCGTGGTGGTTGCGGCGGGCGTGGTCGCCGCCGGGGCGGTGCGCCGGAAGGCCGCGGCCATCGCCGCGAACCCCGATCCCTACCCCTATGACCTGGTGAGCCGCGAGCCCGCGGGCGAGGTCCTCTTCGTGGAGTGCCCCGACGGCACGCGCATCCGGACGATCAGCGCCGGACCCGCGACCGCACCGACCGTCGTGCTCGCCCACGGCATCTACGTGAGCGTCGTCGAGTGGAGCGTCCTGTGGGATCTCCTGCTCGAGCGCGGATATCGGGTGATCGCCTTCGACCAGCGCGGTCACGGCCAGTCGACCATCGGATCCGACGGGATCAGCACGCTGGCGATGGCCGGGGACTATCTCGCGGTCCTCGAGGCGTACGACGCGCGCGATGCAGTGCTCCTCGGCCACTCGATGGGCGGGTTCCTCGCGATCGCGGCCGTCATCGAGGTGCCCGGCGTGGCCGAGAGGCTGCGCGGCCTCGTCCTCATGTCGACGTTCTCGGGAGACGTGCTGCGGGGCGCGCCGCAGAACAAGGCCCAGATCCCCCTCATCAAGTCGGGCGCACTGCAGGCCCTGGTCGCCAACGACACGGTGGGGACGGTCTTCGGCGCGAGCATCTGCGGAGACGATCCGTCGCCGGCCATGGTGCGCACCTTCCTGGAGACCTTCCGCGCCGCGGATCACCGGTCCCTTCTCCCCGTCCTCGAGGCCTTCACCGTGGAGGACCGCGCGGACCGGCTGGGAGAGATCACGGTGCCCACGATCGTGCTGTGCGGGGACAAGGACGCCACGACACCGCCGTGGCAGTCCGAGCGCCTCGCGGAGTTGATCCCGGGGGCGCAGGCGTGGTGGGTCCCGCGCGCGGGGCACATGCTCAACTGGGAGGCGCCCGCGGCGATCCTCGAGGCGATCGACGACCTGGTGCGCGGTCGCGTGACGCCACCGCGCAGCGCGCAC
>JBJTJS010000061.1:0-6719 GCA_046096085.1 bacterium | reverse complement strand
GCCAGCGCCACGAACTCGTCCTCCCCGTAGCCGGTGAGGGCGTCGCCCTCCCTGAGCTGCTCCAGTGCTACCCAGGACAAGCGCGGCATCTGGCTTCGCGCACCCCAGGTCATGGGTTGAGCCTATGCCGCTACTGTGACCGCGTGCGCGGGCTCCTCGTCGGCAACCATCACGCCACGACGACATCCCCGCGAGTCACCGACGTCCTCGTGCACGCGCTCGCCGGGGAGATCGACCTGGAAGTCGTCACCACCGAGCACCGGGGCCACGCCCGCGAGCTTGGCGCGCGCGCGCGGCGGGAGGGCCTCGACGTCGTCTGCACGCTGGGCGGGGACGGGACGGTCAACGAGGCGGTCAACGGCATGCTCCAGGACGGCCCCGGGGGCGACGTCCCCGCCCTGGCCACCATTCCCGGCGGGAGCGCCAACGTGTTCGCCCGCGCGCTCGGCCTGCCGGCGGACCCGGTCGAAGCGACGGGCGTCATCCTCGAGGCCCTGCGCGAGCGACGCACCCGCACGATCGGGCTGGGCCAGGCCATCATCATCCCGGACGCCGTGGACGCTCGGCGGTCGTCCATCGCACCGCGGTGGTTCCTCGCGAATGCCGGGCTGGGGATCGACGCGGAGATCATCGAGGCCATGGAGGCGCAGCGCGCCTCCGGCAAGGAGGCGAGTCCCACGCGCTACCTCGCCACCACACTGCGCCAGTACTTCTGGGGCACCGACCGGCGCGAGCCCGCCCTGGACATCCAGGCCGGGGGAAGCGAGGCACTCAGGGGCGTCTTCCTCGCGATCGTGCAGAACACCTCGCCGTGGACGTACCTCGGCAGCCTGCCCGTCGATCCGTGCCCGAGGGCGTCGTTCGACACCGGGCTCGACCTCTTCGCGGTGCGCAGCCTCGGGGTCGGCGTGGCCCTGCGAGCCGCCCGGCGCATGCTGTCGCGCAGCCGTGCCGGCTCGACGCGCAGCAGCCTCGCGGTCCTGCACGACCTGCCGGAACTCCTCGTGATGGCCCGGCGTCCCACATCCCTGCAGATCGACGGCGAGGGGATGGGGCCGGTTGCCGAGGTCCGATTCCGGGCAGTTCCGGGGGCCCTGCGGGCGGTCATCTGACCGATAATCGGACGATCTGGGGACCTGGCTGTGACCAAGGCGACAAGGCAATGGCCCATCACCTCGTCGATTCGCCTTGTGGGCCGCCCCTGTCCGTGTCACCCTAGGGAATCGGTGCCGCCTGGCACCCGCGTCGCGCCCCCGGCCCTGACCGCCTCAGAGCCTCCCGTCGCGCGTGAAGGATGTCACAAGCGCTCGGGCGCGACGAGGAGGAACGCATGGACTGGCGCCACCGGGCTGCCTGCCGTGACGAAGACCCGGAGCTGTTCTTCCCCATCGGCAACACCGGGCCGGCCCTCCTGCAGATCGAGGAGGCCAAGGCCGTCTGCCGCCGATGCGAGGTCGTCGACGACTGCCTGCGCTGGGCCCTCGACTCCGGCCAGGACGCCGGCGTCTGGGGTGGCCTGAGCGAGGACGAGCGCCGCGCCCTGAAGCGCCGCAACGCCCGCCTGCGCGCGCGCACGACCGCCTGAGGCGCTACCCGCCCAGCGGGACACTGAGGCTGGCCAGGGTGCCACCCTCCGGCCGGGGCCCGATCCGCACCTCCCCTCCAAGGTCCTCCTCGATGAGCATGCGCACGATCTGCAAGCCCAGCCCTACCTGATCCGGACCCCCGGCCGGCACACCCGCGCCGTCGTCGCGGACCTCGACGACGAGACCGTCGCTCGAGCGCGAGGGCCTCACCTCGATGACACGCGCCCCGGCGTGCTCGACGGCGTTCTGCACGATCTCCGACAGTGCCATCGCGAGCGGACCCGCGATGTCGGTGGGAATCTCGCCCATCGATCCTGAGCGCACGATGCGCGGAACGACACCGTTCGGTTGCGTCGGCATCAGGTCTCCTGCAAGCAGCGTGAGCCGCTCGGTGACGTCATCGAAGTCGATCGTCTCGCCCGGTTCCTGCGACAAGATGTCGTGCACGGCCGCAATAGCAGACACCCGTCGCTCCGCCTCGGCGAGTGCCTCGCGGGCCTCCTCGGCAGTCACGCGCCGAGACTGCAGGCGAAGCAGCGCACTGACCGTCTGGAGGTTGTTCTTCACCCGGTGGTGAACCTCCCGCAGGGTGGCGTCCTTGCTCAGCAGGGCCCGCTCCCGCCGGCGCAGGTCGGTGATGTCGCGCACGAGGACGACGGCCCCCACCTGCCGACCCGACTCCTCGAGGGGAACCGCCCGCAGGGAGACCGATGCCGAGGTGGAGAACCGCTCGGCATCCCCCGCGACCCGGCCGCTCGCCACGAGTGCCAGGGCCTCATCCACCGGCCCGGGGCGATGCCACAGGCGCACCGCGATGTGCGCCAGGTCGCATCCCACGAGGTCGGGGGCGAGCCCCAGCCGCCGGAAGGCCGAGACCGCGTTGGGACTGGCGAAGGTGACGCGTCCCTCTTCCGACAGACGCAGCAGGCCGTCGCCCGCGCGCGGCGGCGGTGCGTCGGCGCCTGCGCCCCATCCCAGCGGCGGGTAGCGGCCCTGCGCCACCATGCCGAGCAGCAACTGCGCGATGTCGAGGTACTGGCTCTCGAGTCGACCGAGGTCGCCGTCGGGCCGGTCAAGTCGCCCGCCTGGCCGAGCCCCATCGCCCTCGCCGCGACCGGTGGGATGCCGGCTGATGACCCCGATGACCCGGCCGGCGTCGTCGTTGCCCGGCGCCGCATCGCCGGGAGCCATCGCCACCGGGATGGCCTCGCATCGCCCGGCCGATGCCGCCTCGACCCGGCTGGTGGACCGGGCTCGGTCCAACTCCGGTCGCCGCCCCCGCGGCGTGAACGACCCCACGACGTCCTCCGGCACCGACGTGGCGGCGGTGGCCGGTCGCACCTGCGCGGCAGCCACCCAGCCGCCGTCGGTCCACGTCGGCAGCCACAGGACGAGATCCGACAGCCCCAGGTCGGAGACCAGGCTCCACGTTGCGACGAGGCCGTGCAGCCATTCGACCTCCTCGCGTGCGAGGTCGGTGCGCTCCTGGGCGATCTGGTCGAGGGTGCCCACGAATCCGGAGGCTACGCCACCCCCGGTAGCCTGCATCACCGGCATTCGAAGGGAGCCCGCGTGCAGAACAAGACGCTCATCACGGTGGGGGCAATCCTGGCGCTCGTCGCGATCGGGATCGGCGTACTCACGCTGACGCTCCTGTAGGCCGCGTCGTGGATCCCGCACCGCAGCACGGCGGCACCCAGGCGGTGGACGCGGCGCTGCGCCACGGCGTACAGACGATGTTCACGCTGTCCGGAGCGCACGTGTTCCCCCTGTACGACGCCGCCGTGGGGGGCGGACCCGGCCAGGACGGGCCCATGCGGCTCGTCGACGTGCGCCACGTGCTGACCGCGGTCTTCGCCGCGGAGGCCACGGGCAAGCTCACCCGCACGCCGGGGTTCGCGGTCGTCACGGCCGGTCCCGGAGTGACGAATGCGGTGAGCGCGGTGACGGGCGCCTGCGTGAACGGCTCTCCCCTGGTGCTCATCGGGGGGCGGGCACCCGACGGGCGCTGGGGCAGCGGGGCGCTTCAGGAGCTGGACCACGTGCCGATCCTCGAGACGGTGACCAAGCGCGCCTGGACCGTCCGCGACGCCGCCGGGGTCGGCGTGGCGGTCGACGAGGCGTTCGCCGACGCGGGCTCGGCGCACCGCGGGCCGGTCTTCATCGACGTCCCCATGGACGTCCTCTTCACGCCCGCGGCGCCACTTCCCATGACGGCGCGCCCCGAGACCCGCGCCCCCGATGCCGGCGACCTCGACGCGGTCGCCACCGTGCTGCGCTCCGCGCAGCGCCCCGTGTTCGTGCTGGGGAGCGATGTCTGGGCCGACGGCGCAGAGGATGCCGCGCGCCTCCTCGCCGACGTCTCCGGCATCCCCGTCATCGCCAACGGCATGGCGCGGGGGATCCTTCCGCCCGACCACCCGTTGCTCGTGACTCGCGCGCGCGGTGCGGCGTTCGCATCCGCCGACGTCGTGGCGGTGGTCGGCACCCCGCTGGACTTCCGCCTCGGCTACGGGAGGTTCGGCGACGGCAGCGCCGCGGTGGTGCACCTTGCCGACTCCGCGGGCCAACTCGCCGCGCACCTCGACCTCGCCGCATCCTGCGCGGGCGATCTCGCGCGGCAGTGCACGCTGCTCGCCGGGCTGCTCACCGAACCCGTGGGGGCACCCGGCTGGGCGGACGACCTGCGCGCACGCCATCTCGCCGCGATCGCGGCCGACGCGGCGGACCTCGCCAGCAATGCCGACCCCATCCATCCGGCGCGCGTCTACGGGGAACTCCTCCCCCGCCTGTCCGACGACGCGGTCGTGATCGGCGACGGCGGCGACTTCGTGTCCTTCGCGGGCAGGTACGTCGAGCCGCGGCTGCCCGGGCGCTGGCTCGACCCGGGCCCCTACGGCTGCCTGGGGACCGGGCCCGGCTACGCCATGGCCGCGCGCCTGGCGCACCCGTCCTCCCCCGTCGTCCTGCTGCTCGGAGACGGCGCGGCGGGGTTCTCGCTCATGGACGTCGACTCCCTGGTGCGCCACGACCTGCCGGTCGTCATGGTCGTCGGCAACAACGCCGGGTGGAACCTCGAGCGGCACCCGATGCGCTTCCTATACGGGTACGACGTCGCCGCCGACCTGCGGCCCACGGCATACGACGACGTCGTACGTGCGCTGGGAGGCGCCGGGGAGACGGTGACGCGGCCCCGGGACATCGGGCCGGCGCTGGACCGGGCCTTCGCCGCGGGCGTTCCCTACCTCGTCAACGTCATGACCGACCCCGAGGTCGCCTATCCGCGCAGCACGACGGGCGTGTAGCGACGCTCGTACGAATGGCGCTCAGACGAACAGCGAGGGCGCACCGAAGGGGGGTTCGGCGCGCCCTCGCTCCCTACTCGAGGGGGGTAGGTCTACGGGTTCTCTCCGCAGAGTTCGCGGATCAGCGGCTCGATGTCCTGGGCCGCGCCACTCCAGCCCTGCGGGCGGAGTTCGATGTGAAGGTGGACGGCGCCCGGCGAGCCGGTGTCGCCCATGAGCCCGATGAGCTGGCCGGCCTCGACGCGGTCGCCCTCCTTGAAGTAGATCTCGCTGAAGTGGCCGTAGAAGATCATCCGGCCGGACTTGTGGGTGATGTCGAGGATGAGGGCCCCATTGGACTGGTAGCCGCTGCGGGTCACCTTGCCGGAGTCCACGGCGTAGATGGGCGATCCCATCTTCCCCATGAGATCCAGGCCCATGTGGGAGCGGCCGCCACGGGGGGCGCCCATGCCGTCGCCGTAGTAGAAGTCCACGGCCGGGCAGTAGCGGCCGTCGACGTTGACGTCGCCGTATCCTTCCCGCTGGCCGCTGGCCTCGCGCGCGACCTCGGGGCCGAGGGCCTGCCAGGTCTCCTTGCCGACGACGCCGTCGGCCTTGATGCCGTTGCTCTCCTGGAACTTCACGACCGCTCGGTAGGTGACGGGGCCGAAGTAGCCGGTCACCGCGACCTCGAGGGCGGTCTGGAGGACCTTGACCGCCTTGCCGCGGTCGCCCTTCTTGAGGACGGGCGCTGCGGCGGCCGGTGACTTGGCGGGGGCCGCGGCGGTGACCGCGGCATTGCTGGCCGCGGTGGGCACCAGGACGAGGGCGCCGGCGGCGAGCGCGACGCTCGTGGCGACGGCGCCCAGGCGCATGACCCGGGATCGTGAGTCCATTGGTCCTCCGTGACGCCTGCGGGGTCAGCTGTCGGGTTCGGCCGTTGGCGTCGAGACGCCGGGAGGATTGGCCGGCCCTTCGGCCCGAAGGCCTGGGGGCTTCACCCCGAGATCCCCGTGGGGATCGTGGTCGCGGTAGCAACCTGTGGGTCCCCCGCTCCTGCCCGCGGATCGTGCACCCCCCACGGGCAGGACTCAGCATGTGGTGGGCGGCCGGCCGGTGACCGACTCGCCGACCATAACAGAAAGGTCACGGAAGTGTCACGCAACGGGGGTCGCCCCTGGGGATGGGCGTGTCGCCCCCTCCCCCCCCAGGGCGCCCCAGGCCGCCCCAGAAGCCCGCCTGGGCCTCGGCCGACACACGTGGGGGCCGCAGGCCCGCAGAAGCCGTTCCGGGGCGTGGCATCATGACCTCATGATCAAAAAATCGGCACTTCACCTTGGGGTGGGCCTGGGCGCCGTGGCTCTCACCCTGGCCGCCTGCGGCTGCGGTGGTGGCGCGACGGAGTCCTCCTCTGCCCCCGCCGAAACCTCGGCCATTCCCGGCGGAGGCGGGTCCGCGGAATGCTCCGACTCCGCGCTCACGACCCCATCGACCGAGGCAGGCACCGCGGGCGGGTTCGGAATCCTCGGCGACGGCACAACCGCGCCGGCAGGAACGGCAGTGGACGCGGCCTCGGTGCGCTCCAAGTGCGACGGCGGATGGGCGGTGGTCTTCGCCAACGCGACTCCCCCCGGAGCCCAATCCACGGCGGTGGTCTTCCTCTTCGAGGCTGAAGGTCAGTTCTGGGTGCCCAAGACGGTCGCCGATGTGTGCGGCGGAAGCGACATCCCCGAGGCGCTCAGCGCCGCGGCCTGCCAGTTCGTCAAGTAGCCCCACCCCTCGGGGGGGGGGGGGGGATGGGGTGGGGGGGGTGGTGGGGGTTGGGGGGCGCCCCCGGGGGGCCGGCAAG
>JBJTJS010000060.1:0-6913 GCA_046096085.1 bacterium | reverse complement strand
ATCATCGCGGGGGAGTAGCGGTGTCCGCTCCGAACCGCCCGTATGACCCCGTGGGCGTCGCGTCGCTCGAGCCCGAGGCCGTCGACGACATGGTCGCGGAAGCCCTTGTCGCCATCGCCGCCTCGAACGACCTCGAGTCGCGCGAGGCCGCGCGCCGCGCCCACGCGGGCGCCCGGTCGCCGCTGGCCCTGGCCAACCGCGCGATCGCCGCGCTTCCGCCCGCGGCGAAGGCGGAGGTCGGCAAGCGCATGGGCGCCGCGCGCGCCGCGGTCCGCGAGGCTCTCGACGCGCGCCAGGCCGAGCTCGAGGCCGAGCGCGATGGCAGGGTCCTCGTCGAGGAGGCCATCGACGTCACACTGCCCACCCGACGCGCCCCGGTCGGCGCGCGTCATCCCCTGACGACGCTCATGGAACGCATGGGCGAGGTCTTCATCGCCATGGGCTACGAGATCGCCGAAGGCCCCGAGGCCGAGGCGGAGTGGTTCAACTTCGATGCGCTCAACGTTCCTCCCGACCACCCCGCACGCACCATGCAGGACACCTTCTTCGTCGGCAACGAGGACAGCGGGGTCGTCCTGCGCACGCAGACCTCGCCCATCCAGTTGCGCGCCATGCTGGAGCGGCAGCTTCCCATCTACGTCGTCGCGCCGGGCCGGGTCTTCCGCACCGACGAGCTCGACGCGACGCACACGCCGGTCTTCCACCAGATCGAGGGGCTGGCCATCGACGAGGGCATCACGATGGCCGATCTCAAGGGCACCCTCGAACACCTGGCGGCCGCCATGTTCGGAAGCGGCGTCCACGTGCGCCTGCGGCCGTCGTACTTCCCCTTCACCGAGCCGAGTGCCGAACTCGACCTGGAGTGCTTCGTCTGCCGCGGCGCCTCGGTCGGCAACCCCGAGGCTCCCTGCCGCACCTGCGGGAGCGAGGGGTGGATCGAGTGGGGGGGCTGCGGCATGGTCAATCCGCGGGTGCTCCGGGCTGCCGGCATCGACACCGACCGGTACTCCGGCTTCGCCTTCGGGATGGGCGTGGAGCGCACCCTGATGTTTCGGCACGGGGTGACCGACATGAGGGACATGGTGGAGGGCGATGTCCGCTTCACTGAGGCTTTCGGGGTCGAGGCCTGATGCGCGTTCCCCTGTCCTGGATCCGCGACCTCGTGGCGCTGCCCGACGATGCGACGGGCCGCGACGTGGCGGACCGCCTCGTCCGGGCGGGGCTGGAAGTGGAGTCCGTCGAGGCACTGGGCGCAGGCGTGTCCGGTGAGCTCGTCGTCGGGCGCGTGATCTCGATCGAGGAGCTGACTGAGTTCAAGAAGCCGATCCGCTGGTGCCAGGTCGACGTCGGGCCGGCCCACGGCGGGGTCCGGGGGATCGTCTGCGGCGCGCGCAACTTCGTCAGTGGCGACTTCGTTGTCGTGGCGCTGCCGGGCACCGTGCTGCCGGGTGACTTCCGTATCGCGTCGCGACAGACCTACGGCCACGTCTCCGACGGCATGATCTGCTCCGAGCGCGAGCTCGGGCTGGGGGAGGACCACTCCGGGATCATCGTCCTCGGCGAGGGAACGGTAGGCGAGGATGCCGTCCCCCTCCTCGGCATCGGGGACGAGGTGCTCGACATCGCGGTGACGCCCGATCGCGGCTACGCGCTCTCGGTGCGCGGCGTGGCCCGTGAGGTGGCCACGGCGTACGGCCTGCCCTTCGTCGATCCCGGCCAGCAGCTCGTGCCGCTGCCCGCGCCGTCGGGCGGAGAGCCGCGGCCATGCGGCGTCGACGATCCCACCGTGTGCGAGCTGTTCACGCTGCGCAGGATCGTGGGCTTCGACCCCCAGGCGCCGACACCCGAGTGGATGCGCCAGCGCCTGGTGGCGTGCGGCATGCGACCGGTGTCCCTCGCGGTGGACGTCACCAACTATGTGATGCTCGAACTCGGCCAGCCGCTGCACGCCTTCGACGGCGCGAAGGTGACGGGCGCGCTGCGGGCCGGTAGGGCCGGGGGTGACACTCGCCTGGAGACTCTCGACCACGTCGAGCGCACGCTGGATCCTGCCGACGTCGTCATCCGTGACGACTCGGGGGTCATCGGCCTCGCCGGCACGATGGGCGGCCTCGCCACCGAGATCGACGACCATTCCTCCGACATCCTGCTCGAGGCCGCATGGTTCGCCCCGGGCGGCGTGGCGCGCACCGCACGCCGTCATCGGCTGTCGAGCGAGGCCTCCCGGCGCTTCGAGCGCGGGGTGGACCGGACCCTCGCCCCGTACGCCTCGGCGCGCGCGGCCGCGCTGCTCCTGGAGTACGGCGGCGGGACGTACGCGGGCCTCACGGCCTGGGAGGCGCCGTACCAGCCCGCGGTGGTGGACATGGCCGTCGACCTGCCCGAGCGCACCGCTGGCATGCCCATCCCGGACGCGGACGTGCGCCATCTCCTCGAGGAGGTCGGCTGCGAGGTCGAGGGAGACCGGGTGCTCTCGGTGACGGTGCCGCCCTGGCGCTGCGACCTCACCGATCCCGCCGACCTGGTCGAGGAGGTGGTGCGCCTGGTCGGCTACGACGCGCTCCCGTCGCGACTGCCCATGGCCCCCGCCGGCTACGGCCTCACCAGATCCCAGCGACTGAGGGCCCGCGCGGCGCGTGCTCTCGCATCGACCGGCGTGATCGACGTGCTCACGTACCCCTTCCTCGGCCCCGCCGAACTCGATGGCCTTCTCCTCGCAGGGGATGACCCCCGGCGGCGGGCGCCCCTCCTCGCGAACCCGCTCAGCGAGGAGCAGCCCATGCTGCGGACGACGCTGCTCCCGGGCCTGCTCGCGGCTGCGCGCCGCAACCTCTCGCGGGGCGCGGACTCCCTGGCCCTCGGGGAGATCGGACGGGTGTTCGTCCTGCAGGAGGGCCAGGATCCGACCGGCGTCGGAAACCCGCCGCGGCCGGGCGTGGAGGGGCGTCCGTCGGAGGAGGACATCGCCGCTCTCGAGGCACTCCTCCCCGCGCAGCCGTACCATCTCGCCGCCGTCCTCCTGGGCGACCGCGAGCATGCCGGCTGGTGGGGCCCGGCGCGCCCGGCGACCTGGGCGGATGCGGTGGACATGGCCGACGTCGTCGCGACGGCCGTCGGCGCCGACCTCGTCGTCGCCCAGGGCTCTGACGCGCCCTTCCATCCCGGGCGCACGGCCGACCTCGTCGTCGCCGACGCCACCATCGGCCACGCCGGCGAACTCCACCCGCGGGTCATCGCCGCCTACGACCTCCCGCCCCGGACGTGCGCCCTGGAGATCGACCTCGACGCGCTGCTCTTCGCCGCACGCGACATCGCCCCGGCGCCGCGCTTCAGCACCCATCCCGTGGCCAAGGAGGACATCGCGCTCGTCGTCGACGCCGCCATCCCGGTCTCCGAGGTGCAGCGGTCCCTCCGCGAGGGCGCCGGAGACCTCTGCGAGGACGTCCGGCTGTTCGACGTGTACACCGGGCCGCAGGTGCCCGAAGGCCGTCGCTCGCTGGCGTTCGCACTGCGGTTCCGGGCCCCCGACCGCACCCTGTCGGCCGACGACATCGCCGCCGCCCGCTCGGGCGCGATCGCCGAGGCCGCGCAGCGGCACGGGGCGGTGCTCCGGGGGGCCTGAGGGAGATATGCGTGTATGCGTATAGTTCTCCCGTGAGCACGATCGCCGCCGTCGCCGGCGCCTCCGGGTACGCCGGGGGCGAACTGCTCCGGCTGCTCCTCGGGCACCCGACGCTGTCGATCGGACCGGTCGCGGCGAGCACGTTGGGCCGGACCGTCGGGGATGTCCACCCGAACCTCCCGGAGTTGGCGACGCGTCCCCTCATCGCGGCCGACGCCGATGCCCTGGCGGGGGCCGACGTGGTGTTCCTCGCCCTGCCGCACGGGGAGTCGGCCGCACTCGCCCGCAGCCTCCCGCCCGACCGCATCGTGGTGGACCTCGGCGCCGACTTCCGCCTGCGCGAGGAGTCGGACTGGACCGCCTTCTACGGCGGGGCACACGCGGGTCACTGGGTCTACGGCATGCCGGAGCTTCCTGGCGCGCGCGTGCGGATCTCGGCGTCGACGCGCGTGGCGAACCCCGGCTGCTATCCGACAGCCGTGACCCTGGCCATGGCGCCGCTGCTCGCCGAGGGGCTCGTCGACGCGCTGCTCACCGTCGTCGCCGCCTCGGGTACCTCCGGTGCGGGACGCACGCCGACCGAGACCCTCCTCGCCTCCCAGGTGATGGGATCGATGGCGCCGTACAAGGTGGGCGGGGTCCACCAGCACACGCCCGAGATGGAGCAGGCCCTCGGCCATGCCGCCGGACGCCCCGTGCGCGTGTCCTTCACCCCGCTCCTCGCTCCTATGCCGCGCGGCATCCTCGCCACGTGCAGCGCCGACCTGGCGGAGGGGGTCACGACCGAGGACCTCCACGAGTGCCTTCACGCGGCCTACGCCCACGAGCCCTTCGTGCTCGTGCTTCCCCCGGGGTCCTGGCCGCAGACCGGCGCAACCCTGGGGGGCAACTCCGTGCACGTGCAGGCCGCCGCCGACCCGCGCACCGGGCGGGCCGTGGTCGTGAGCGCGATCGACAACCTCGTGAAGGGTGCCGCGGGCCAGGCGCTGCAGAACGCCAATCTCATGCTCGGTCTCCCCGAGGGCTCCGGGCTCACCACGTCGGGGGTCGCGCCGTGTGCGTCACGTCCGCGCGGGGATTCCGTGCGTCCGGTGTCACCGCGGGCCTCAAGGCCTCGGGGCGTCCCGACGTCGCGGTGGTCGTCAACGACGGCCCCCTTCAGGCGGCCGCCGGGGTGTTCACGTCGAATCGCTTCCCCGCCGCCCCGGTCCTGTGGTCCCGCCAGGTGCTCCTCGACGGCGAGTTCCACGCCGTCGTTCTGAACTCCGGGGGAGCGAACGCCTGCACGGGCCCGGACGGCTTCGCCGACACGCATCGCACAGCGGAGCATGTTGCCGGAGCCCTCGCCCGAGGGGGGCGCGACGTCGGCGCGGGAGAGGTCGCCGTGTGCTCGACCGGGCTCATCGGGGAGCGGCTGCCCATGGACCTTCTCCTGGCCGGTGTCGATGCGGCCGTCGAGACCCTCTCCGTGACGGGCGGCGACGACGCGGCGACCGCCATCATGACGACCGACTCCGTCCCCAAGACCGCGGCCGTGTCGCGCGACGGGTTCACGGTGGGCGGCATGGCCAAGGGCGCGGGCATGCTGGCGCCCGGCCTGGCGACCATGCTCGTCGTCCTCACCACCGACGCCGTCGCCAATGCGGCCGCCTTGGGGAGCGCCCTGGGATCAGCCACGCGTCGCACGTTCGACCGCATCGACTCCGACGGGTGCATGTCGACGAACGACACGGTGCTGCTGCTCGCGAGCGGAGCCTCGGGGATCGCGCCGAGCCCCGATGAGCTCGCGGGCTCCGTCCTGGCCGTGTGCGACGACCTGGCGCGCCAGCTCATCCACGATGCCGAGGGTGCAAGCAAGGACATCAGGATCGACGTCGTCAACGCCGCCACCGAGGACGAGGCCGTGGAGGCCGCCCGTGCCGTATCCCGATCCAACCTGCTCAAGTGCGCCATCCACGGGGAGGACCCGAACTGGGGGCGCGTGCTCGCGGCGCTCGGGACCACCGCCGCGGCGTTCGAGCCGGACGCCGTCGACGTCGCCATAAACGGCGTGTGGGTGTGCCGTGCCGGCAGCGTCGGGGACGACCGTTCCCACGTCGACATGTCCGCGCGCGAGGTCTCGCTGACCGTCGACCTGCACGCCGGAGAGGCCGCGGCCACCGTGTGGACCAACGACCTCACCGCCGCGTACGTCCATGAGAACTCGGCGTACTCCACATGAGCCCCCGGTCCGCACGCGACAAGGCCGCGGTCCTCGCGGAGGCGCTGCCCTGGCTGGAGCGCCTCGCCGGAGCGACCGTGGTCATCAAGTACGGCGGCAACGCCATGTCCGATCCGGCCCTGCAGCAGGCCTTCGCCGAGGACGTCGTCTTCCTCAGGCTGGCGGGCCGGCGTCCCGTCGGCGTCCACGGGGGAGGGCCCCAGATCACCGCCATGCTCGACCGGCTCGGGGTCGCCAGTGAGTTCCGCGGCGGACTTCGGGTCACCACCCCGGAGGCCATGGACATCGTGCGCATGGTGCTCACGGGACAGGTCCAGCGCGAGATCGTCGCGCTCATCAACGCCCACGGACCCTGGGCGGTCGGTCTCTCGGGCGAGGATGCCGGACTCTTCGTCGCAGAGCGCCGTGGCACGGTGGTGGACGGCGTGGACGTCGATCTCGGGCTCGTCGGCGATGTCGTCGCCGTGGACCCGGACTTCGTGGAGGACCTGCTCGACGACGGGCGGATACCGGTGGTGTCGACGGTGGCACCGGACGTCGACGGAGTGGCCCTCAACGTGAACGCGGACACCGCCGCTGCCGCGCTGGCCGTCGCCCTCGGGGCGGAGAAGCTCGTCGTCCTCACGGACGTCGAAGGCCTGTACGAGGACTGGCCGCGCAGCACACGGGTGATCCCGGAGATCGACGCCGATCGACTGCGCGCGCTGCTGCCCGAGCTCGAGTCGGGCATGATCCCCAAGATGGAGGCCTGCCTGCGCGCGGTGGACGGCGGTGTCCCTCGCGCCCACGTCATCGACGGCCGGGTGCAGCACGGCCTCCTCGTCGAGGTGTTCACCGACGAGGGCTTCGGGACGATGGTGGTGCCCGCATGACGCTGCAGCAGGAGGGACTGCTCACGCAGGCCTGGCAGGAGCGCTGGCGCGGCTCCCTCATGGACAACTACGGCACTCCCGCGATGACCGTGGTGCGCGGGGAGGGCGCTCGCGTCTGGGATGCGGACGGGCGGGAGTAGGGCGACGTGCTCGCCGGGATCGCGGTCATCGCCCTGGGCGACGCGCACCCGGCGCTGA
>JBJTJS010000059.1:0-4389 GCA_046096085.1 bacterium | reverse complement strand
CCGGTAGTGCTTGTTGCGCACGCCGTTGGCGTCGGCCTTGTCCGGGGCGGGCAGCGGCTGGGGGTTCTGCCCGAGCTTGGCCATGAGGACGGCCTTCTCCGTCTCGGGGAGCGGCTCGTGGACCTCGATGAATTCGCCATGGGGCAGGCGCAGGATGCGGCCGGACTCGTAGCCGTGCAGGAGCTTGTCGCGGTCCCGGCGCTGCAGGCCCAGGCAGATGCGCCGGGTGATGAGGAAGGCGATCGGAGGCAGGATGAAGATGGCGATCCTCAGGAACCAGATGATCCAGTTGATCGACAGGTCGAACGAGATCGCGATGATGTCGTTGCCGCCGCCGATGAAGAGCAGGAAGTAGAACGTGATCGCCATGACGCCGATGGCGGTCCGGGTCGGCGCGTTGCGGGGGCGATCGAGCAGGTTGTGGTCCTTCTTGTCCCCGGTGACCCACGCCTCGAGGAAGGGATACAGGGCCGCCGCGGTGAAGACGATGCCGGGCATGATGACCGAGGGAATGAAGATGTTCCACGAGATGGTGTAGCCGAACGCCGAGGTCTCCCAGTTGGGCATGATCCGCAAGGCGCCATCGAGCCAGCCGATGTACCAGTCGGGCTGGGATCCGGCCGACACCTGGTCTGGGGTGTAGGGGCCGAAGAGCCAGATCGGGTTGATGGTGACTAGGCCCGCGATGAGCGTGGTGACTCCGAAGACGATGAAGAAGAAGCCACCGGCCTTGGCCATGTAGATCGGCATCAGCGGGTAGCCGACGACGTTGTCGTTGGTGCGGCCCGGCCCGGGGAACTGGGTGTGCTTCTGGGTCCACACCATCATCAGGTGCAGGGTCACCAGGGCGAGGATGAGCCCGGGGATGAGCAGGATGTGGACGCCGTATAGGCGCGAGATGAACTCGGTGCCGGGGAACTCGCCATCGAAGAGGAGGAACGCCGCCCACGTGCCGATGATGGGGATGGCTTGGACGATGCCGCGGGCGATCTGCAGGCCGGTGCCGGAGAGCTGGTCGTCGGGTAGGTTGTAGCCGGAGAAGCCCGCGGCGAGGCCCAGGGTGATGAGGCCGATGCCGATGACCCAGTTGAACTCGCGCGGCTTGCGGAAGGCGCCGGTGAAGAACACCCGGAACATGTGCACCGACATCGCGGCGATGAAGAGCAGGGCCGCCCAGTGGTGCATCTGCCGGATGAGCAGCCCGCCGCGGATGTCGAAGGAGATGTCGAGGGTCGAGGCGTAGGCCTCGCTCATCATGACGCCCTTGAGGGGGACGTAGGAGCCGTCGTAGACGACCTCGACCATGCTCGGCTTGTAGAAGAGGGTGAGGAAGACCCCGCTCAGCAGGACGATGATGAAGCTGTAGAGGGCGATCTCGCCGAGCATGAACGACCAGTGGTCGGGGAACACCTTCTTGAGGTTGCGGGCCAGGAAGCGGTTCGATCCCAGGCGCTGGTCGACATACGTGGCCACTCCCACGCCGACCTTCTCCGTTGTGCTCATCCTCGCTCCCAGAAACTCGGTCCCACGGGTTCGGCGAACGGTGCCTTGGCCACAAGGAATCCTTCCTCATTCACGCCGATCGGCAACTGGGGCATGCGCCGAGCCGCAGGCCCGAAGATCACGTTGCCCGCGTCGGCCAGGTCGAAGGTCGACTGGTGGCACGGGCACAGCAGGTGGTGGGTCCGGTGCTCGTAGAGCGCGATCGGGCAGCCCACGTGAGTGCAGATCTTGGAGTAGGCGAGGATCCCCTGGTAGTCCCACCCGTCGCCCTGCTGGGCGCGGATCTCGTCCGGCTCCATGCGCACGAGGATGATGGCGGCCTTGCCCCGGGCGTTGAGGTTGTGCTAGGCCTCCTGGATCTCGTTGATGTCCTCGGGCAGGGCCGAGACGAGTCCGCCGACGGGGATGTCCTCGGGGCGCAGCTTCTCGTAGGTGCCGTCGGTGACGATGGGCATGCCCTCGCCCCAGGCCGTCGTGCTCAGCATCTCGCTGGGGCTGGGCCCGAAGCTTCCGTCCTTCGGGCTCCACAGGTCGCGCAGCAGGACGATGAGGGGGATGGGGAAGAGGACCAGGGCGGTGATGAGGGTGCGGCGGATGGTGCGGTACTGCGCGAAGCCGGACTCCTCCTTGCCGCGCTCGTACTGCTCAGCCGCCTCGACGTCCTCGTGTGGCGTGGAGGCGAGGGAGTGGCGCTCCTGGACGACCTCGACGTCGGGCATGAGCTTCTTGGCCCACTGGATGGCACCCGCACCGATGCAGAAGATCGCCAGGCCGAACGTCAGGCCGAGCGCGAAGTTCTGGGCCCCGATGACCCCGAACATCGGCACGTAGACCTCGGTCTGCGGGCTGATCGCGATGTAGGCCACCACGAAGAGCACGACCATGAGGCCGGAGAGCAGGAAGAGGCTGGCCACCTGGCGCTCGGCGCGGCGGGCGGCCTTCGGGTCGAAGTCGCTGCGCCGCGGGCGGTGGGGGATTGCCGCCGCGGGCAGGGCCCCGGGGCCTTCGTAGAGCGGGCGGGCTAGGTCGTCGGGATTGACGTTCTCCGGGGTGGAGTGCCCGTGGTCGGGGGTGCCGCTGTCGCGGGTGGTGAGGTCGCTCATCGTGCCTTGATTCCGATCCAGACGGCGAGTCCGACGAAGAGGAGCATGACGCCGGCCCACAGGAACAGGCCTTCCGTCACGGGGCCCAGGCGTCCGAGCGAGAGGCCGCCGGGGCTGTCGGCGCCCTGGAGGTCGACGATGTAGGCGATGATCGCCTGCTTGTCCTCGACCGGGAGGGTGCCGTCACCGAAGACGGGCATGTTCTGCGGGCCGGTGAGCATGGCCTCGTAGATCTCCTGGGGCGTGGCCTCCATGAGGCTGGGTGCGTGCTTGCCCTGGGTGAGGGCGCCCCCGCCGCCGGCGGCCTGGTGGCACTGGGCGCAGTTGATCCGGAAGAGGACGCCGCCCTGGGCGACGTCGGCGTCGGAGTAGTCGAGCTCCTCGGCCGTGGGAATGGCGGGGCCGGGCCCCAGGGAGGCGATGTACGCCGCCATCGCGGCGACCTCGGCCTCGTTGTAGTCCGGGGGCTTCTCGGGGGCCTGGGCCCCCGGGGCTGCCATCGGCATGCGGCCGGTCGAGACCTGGAAGTGGACGGCGGCGGCACCCACGCCGATGAGGGTGGGGCCGGTGGCGGCGCCCTCGGCATTGAGCCCGTGGCAGGAGGAGCAGCCCTCGAGGTAGAGCTGGCGCCCCTTCTCGACCTGGGTCTCGGAGCCGACGACGAGCGCAGCCTCAGCCGGCTGCACGCTGGCGATGGCGGCGTAGCCGCCTCCGACCACGGTCAGCGCGCCGATCAACAACGCGGTTGCCACGAGCGGGCTACGCCGCCGGGCGGCCAGGAACTTCACTGTCGCCGAAACCTCTCTGTCGACCGCAGCCGGGAGCTGGGTGATCCGATCACTTCAGGATGTAGATCATGAAGAACAGGGCGATCCAGACCACGTCCACGAAGTGCCAGTAGTACGAGGTCACGATGGCGCGCGTGGCCTGGTCGTGGGTGAACCGCTTGGTGATGTACGTGGTGGCCAGCACGAACAGGAAGGCGATGAGTCCGCCGGTCACGTGCAGGCCGTGGAAGCCGGTGGTCAGGTAGAACGCAGTGCCGTAGGCGTTGGAGGAGAGGGTCAGGCCCTCGTGGACCAGCTCGGCGTACTCGGTGACCTGGCCGCCGATGAAGAACGAGCCCATGAGGAAGGTGATGATGAACCACTTGCGCAGGCCCTTGACGTCGCCTCGCTCGGCGGCGAACACTCCCAGCTGGCAGGTCACCGACGAGAGCACCAGGACGGGGGTGTTCACGCTGGCGAACGGGATGTTCAGCAGCTGCGTCTCCTCGGCCCACAGCTCCGGATTGACGGCCCGCAGGGTGAAGTACATCGCGAAGAGGGCCGCGAAGAACATGAGCTCGCTGGACAGCCAGACGATGGTGCCGATGGCCACCATGTTGGGGCGATTCGCGGGGGCGTGGGCATAGGCCTGGGGGGCGGTCGTCACGTTTGCCACGGAAGGAGTCTGGCAGATCGCCGTGGCTGATTCACCGTGACCCCCTGATCATTCGGTCACATTCAGTGCAGGCCCGGTGCCTCGCTAGAGTGGGGCTCGTGGAGCGCGATCCGGACGAGGACCTGTACGAGGACGACCTGTACGCGGACGCCCACGACGAGGCCCCCGAGCCCGAGCCGGAGCCCACGGTCCGGGTCCTGGTGTACAGCGACGACCGGCTCGTCCGGCGGCAGGTCATGACCGCCCTCGGGCGCCGGCTGTCCCCGGACCTGCCGGCCCTGGAGTACGTCGAGTGCGCCACCGAGCCCATGGTGATCCGGCAGGTCGAAGCGGCTGGAGT
>JBJTJS010000058.1:0-3097 GCA_046096085.1 bacterium | reverse complement strand
CGCCATGACCTCTCGGATCTGCTCGGCCGACTCGGGCGTGCCCAGGGAGAACGCCGTGACCGACCCGTCGCCGTCGGCGAGCTGCACGGCTGCCTCGACCGCGCACTCCTCGTGCGGGCTGAGGGTCCAGCCCATGGCGCTGCCGCTGGTGTCGATCGCGGTCTCGTCGGCGGTGAGGGTCCACCGCCCGGGCGAGAGCGGGATGCGCTTGATGCAGACGGCGATGTTCACGACAGGATCCGATCGTTGTCCGGGTCGAAGAGCGCGCCCGAGCCGGTGACGGTGACGGGGTACTGCTCGCCGAGGTACTCCACGACCAGGTGCGTGCCCGGGGCGGAGTACTCGGGGGGCAGGTACGTCATGAGGATGTGCTTGCCCACGGAGGGTCCTGAACCCGCCGATGTGACGTAGGAGCGCCGGCTGTGCGCGTCGGTGATGGGAAGGCCGTCCTTGGTGAGGATCGGCTCACCGCCCATCATGTAGCGCTTCTCGCCGGTCGACGAGGTGTGGTCGTCGACGGTGAGCAGGCACATGGTGGCGGCGGGAGCTGCCTCGCGGTGGCGCAGGTGCGCCTGCTTGCCGATGAAGTCGGCGTCCTTGATCTTCTTCGGCGCCATGCCCGCCTCGACGACGGTGAAGTCGCCCTCGAGTTCGGGCCCGTAGGCGCGGTAGCCCTTCTCGAGGCGGCCGGTCGTGCCGTAGACGCCGATGCCGACGGGGATGAGGCCGTGGGCCTGGCCCGCCGCCCAGATCGCATCCCACACGGCCAGGCCGTCGGACATGGGCACGTAGATCTCCCAGCCGAGGTCACCGACGTAGGAGATGCGCGAGGCGAGGACCGTCCTGCTGGCGATGGTGATCTCCCGGCAGGTGCCGAAGGGGAAGCCGTCATGGCTGACGTCGGCGTCGGTCACGGAGGAGAGGATCGCCCGGGCGTTGGGGCCCCACAGGCCGATCGTGGAGATCGCGTCGGTGAGGTTGGTGAACGTCGCCCCCTCGGCGGCATGGTCCTGGAACCACTTGAAGTCGCTCATCCCGTGCGCGCCTCCGGTGACGACGCGGAAGTGGTCGTCGCCGAGGCGCATCACCGTGAGATCCGACCGGAATCCGCCGTTCGGTGCGAGCACGGGGGTGTAGACGACCTTGCCGACGGGCACGTCCATCTGGCGCATGCAGACGCGCTGCACGGTCGCGAGGGCACCGGGGCCGGTGATGTCGAAGAGGGCGAAGGCCGTGAGGTCGACCAGGCCGGCGGTCTCGCGCAACTGCAGGTGCTCGGCGTTGATGATCGGCGACCACCAGCGCGACTCCCACTCGGCAGTGCGCGGCATCGCGGCGTCGCCGTACTTGTCGACCAGGCCCGCATTGGACTCGTACCAGAAGGGCCGCTCCCACAGGACGGTCTCGAAGAACATGGCGCCGAGTTCGGCCTCGCGGTCGTAGTAGGGCGACTTGCGCACGCCGCGGTTGGAGGACCACTGCTCCGCGGGGTGGACGATGCCGTAGGTCTTGTTGAAGCCCTCCGATGCGCGGCCCTTGATGTGCTCGGTCGTGGTCTGCTCCGGGTAGAAGCGCGCGATATCGGAGGCGTGCAGGTCAATCTCCGGCTGGCCGAGGACCATCCACTCGGCGATGGCGCGTCCGACGCCCGGGCCCTCCTTGACCCAGACGGCAGCGGCGGACCACAGGCCCTTGACCTCGGGGGTCTCGCCGAGGATCGGCATGCCGTCGGGGGTGAGGGAGAGCAGGCCGTTGATCGCGTACTTCTCCTGCGCGCCCTCGTCGCCGACGATCTCGGGCATGAGTTCCAGCGCGTGCTCGTCCTGGTCGGCGAAGTCGTCAGGGGTGAAGGGGAACTCGGTGGGGGAGAGCGCGGCCTCGGCGTTCGAGGGGATCTCCTCGGCGTCGTAGAGGATCGGACGGTGGGCGTAGGAGCCGATCTCCAGGCCAGTGCCGTGCTGGCGCTCGTACATGTTGGTGTCCATGTCGCGGACGATGGGGTACTCCAGGTCGCCCTTGGCGTCGGCAAACCTCGCGACGGGGCCGATGTCCTTCATCTGGTGCACGGCCGGCGTGAGCGGGATCTGGGCACCGGCCATGGCCGCGAGCTGGCGGCTCCAGCAGCCGGTGGCGATGACGACGTAGTCGGCGTCGATCGTCCCCTGATCCGTGACGACGGACTTGATGTGGCCGTCCTCGACGGTGAGGTCCTTGACCTCGACATTGGCGAAGGACCGCAGGGCGCCCATCTCGATGGCCTTCTCGCGCATGAGGGTGCCGGCACGCAGTGAGTCGCAGACTCCGACGCCCTTGGTGTAGAAGCCGCCGAGGATGACGGTCTCGTCGATGAAGGGCACCATCTCCTTCACCTCGTCCGGGGTGAGCAGGCTCATGTCCTCGATGCCCCAGGACTTGCCCGAGGTGATGCGGCGGGTGAGCTCCTGCATGCGCTCGGGGGTGCGGGCCACCTCGATGCCGCCGGACTCGAAGAAGGTGTCGAGCTCCTTGTACTGCCGGAGGCTGTCGAGCGTGAGTTGGGCCATCTCCTTGTTGTGATCCACGAGGAAGATGAAGTTGGACGCGTGTCCGGTGGACCCGCCGGGATTGGGCAGCGGGCCCTTGTCGATCTGGACGATGTCGCGCCAGCCCAGGCGGGCCAGGTGGTAGGCCACGGAATTGCCCACGATGCCGGCGCCGATGACGACGCACGTGGCCTTGCTCGGCAGGTTGCTCATCCTTCTTCTTCCTCTCGATATGGCTGGTCGTGCTTCAGGTGGCTCGTCGTTCAGATAGCTCGGCGGACCTCGGCTTCGAAGCCCGTGACGTGTGAGGACATGACGTTCGCGGCGCGCTCGGCATCACCCTCGCGGATGGCGACGAGCAGGTCGCGGTGCTCGGCGACGGCGTCGCCGAGGTGGCTGACTCGGTCGAGGGCGAGGAACCAGATGCGCAGGGCGTGCATGTAGTGCTGGTCGCACACGTCCTGCAGGAAGCCGTTGTGCGCGCACCGGTAGATGTGGTGATGGATGCGCTGGGCGAGCTCGATGAGCTGGCGCATGTCAGGTGCTTCTGCGGCAGCGTCGAGATGGGCGATCAG
>JBJTJS010000057.1:0-7870 GCA_046096085.1 bacterium | reverse complement strand
GGACCCCCGGCGGCCACGGACACGGGGACGCCATTGAGCGCCGACGTGCCGGCCAGGGGATCGACGACATCCGCCGGGGTCACGGCGTTGACGTTGACCCCGGGGGCCTTCCGGGCCACGGCTCCCCAGGTCGGCGGGGTGGTCGCGCCGCCCCATCCATGCGGCAGGCTCACCACGCCGGGCATGAGGTCCTCGCTCACCTCGACCTCGACCTCCACGGCCCGGGTGCCCGAGGAGAGGGTGGCCTGGTCCCCGGTCGCAAGGCCGCGCAGGGCCGCGTCGTCCGGGTGCATGAGCAGGGTGCAGCGCACGCTCCCGCCCGCGAGCAGGGGAAGGTTGCGCAGCCAGGAGTTCGACGTGCGCAACTGCCGGCGTCCGACCAGGACGAGGGAGCCCTCCACGGGAGGCCCCGCCACCGTCAGCATCCGGAGTCGTTCGAGGACCTGCTCGGGTACCACCTCGATGCGCCCGGACGGCGTGCGCAGCATCTCGGGCAGGCGCGGGGCGAGCGGCCCGAGGTCGATGCCGTGCGCAGCCGCGAGCACCTCGTCCAGTGTCAGTCCGTAGGGCCCGCCGCGCAGCGACAGGTCGATGAGCCGCTCGGGCCCGCGACGATCCCCCGCGAACGCGACGATCGACTCGGGCTCGTGCCCGGCGAGCGGCGATGACGGCGTCGACGAGATCTGGCGGGCGACCTCGAGTGCCACCACGTCGTCGAGTTGCTCGGCGGTGGGCTCGCCCCCGGCAGTGATGCCCAGGGCGATCGCGGCGAGCGTCAGCAGGGTGGTGCCCTCGTCGGGCACCGGAGTGTCCACGGCCGCGGGCGAGACGCGGACCGTGTTGCGCACCGCGAGGTTGGAGAACACCACGTCGCAGTGCGGCCGCTCCAGCGGCGAGGGGACCGGCAGGATGACGTCGGCCCGGGAGTTCGTCTCGGTGACGTAGGCGTCGACGCTCACCAGGAAGTCCAGGCCATCGAGCGCGGCCGCCAGCCTCCCCGCGTCCGGAGTGGAGACCACCGGGTTGCCGCCGACGACGAGCATGCCGCGGATGCGCTCCCCCGTGACCGGGTCCGGCGTGTCGATCTCCTCGGCCATCGCCGCCGCCGGGAACTCCCCGAGGACGCTGGGCAGGCCGCGCACCCGCGTGCTCCGCGACCCGGGGATGCGCACGCCGCGGCCGCGACCGGACTCGCCGTAGGTCGTCGGGCCACCCGTGGCGGGCAGGGGCCACATCGATCCGCCGGGCTGGTCGAGGTTGCCACTGAGCAGGGCGACGACGTCGACGAGCCACGACGCCACGGTCGCCGCGGCGACCGGAGCGGCATCCGCGCCGGGCCACCATGCCGATGTCGTCGTGCCCATGCGCGCGTAGACGGCAGCGCTGTCGGCCGCGCCGATCTCGTCGGCCAGCGCGTCGATCGCCGCTGCCGGGATGCCGGTGACCGCGGCGGCGAACTCCGAGGTGAACGGCGCCAGCGCTTCGCCGAGGCGCACGAGGTCCGCGGGGTCGACGTACGGCGCCGCCGCTCCCAGCTGGGGGCCGCGCTCGTGCAGTCGTCGCGCGATGGCCGCGAGGAGGTAGGCGTCGGTGCCCGGCCGGGGGCGCAGGTGCACGTCGGCGAGCCGGGCAGTCCGCGTGCGCACGGGGTCCACGACGACGAGGCGTCCGCCGCGAGCGCGTAGGGCTCGCAGCCTCCCGGGCATGTCAGGAGCGGTCATGAGGCTGCCGTTGGACACCACGGGGTTCGCCCCGATGACGACGAAGAGGTCCGTGCGGTCGATGTCGGGGACGGGGACGGAGAGCTCGGTGCCGAACATCAGTGCCGCCGAGACCTGCCGGGGCATCTGGTCGACCGTGCTCGCGCTGAAGCGGTTCGGGGTGCCCAGGGCGCGCACCAGCGCAGGGACGTAGAACGTGCTCTCGACGTTGTGGACGTTGGGGTTGCCGAGGTAGATGCCCAACGCGGCGGCCCCGTGGGCGGAGACGATGGCGCGCAGGCCCTCGCGCACGCGGTCGTGGGCCTCGTTCCACGTCGCGGGTCGCAGGGTCTCGCCCTCGCGCACGAGCGGGGTACGCACGCGGGCTGGATCGTCGTGCAACTCGCCGAGGGCGAGCCCCTTGGGGCAGGCGTAGCCGTGACTGAAGACGTCGTCGTCATCGCCGCGGACGCGCTCGGCCGTGCGTCCCCGCAGGGTGACCTCCAGCCCGCAGGTCGCCTCGCACAGCGGGCAGATGCGCAGCGCGACCCTGGTCCCGGAACCATCCTCCATGCCCGGTCACCCTAGACCTGCTCGTCGGGCAGGGCTGTGCCATGCCGAGCATCCGCGGGCACCGAGCGACTACCGTCGAGGGGTGATTGGCACGAGGGCGACCCCGGCGACCCTCGCCGTGGCGCTCCTGATCGTCGCGGCCGGTGCCGCCGTCCCCGCCTCGGCAGCGGTCCCGGACCCGCCCACGGCGGGATCCGCGCCCGGCATCGCGACGCAGGGCACCGCGAAGCAGGGTGCCGCCCCCCGTGTCCCCGCGCGCGGGGCCCTGGCGTGGTCCCCGTGCTACGGCGGCGACGCGCAATGCGCGCGCCTGTCCGTACCGCGCGACCATGCCGATCCCGACGGCCCGACGATCTCCCTCGCGGTGCTGCGCCTTCCCGCGTCCGGAGGCGGAAGCCGGGGCCCGCTCGTCGTCAACCCCGGGGGCCCGGGCGTGCCCGGGCGGGACTACCCCCTCGCCGTGGCGTCGTGGCTCCCCGACGTCGCCCGCGACTACGACCTCGTCGGCTTCGACCCGCGCGGTGTCGGCATGAGCGCCCCCCTGCGCTGCCAGACCGACCGCGAGATGCGCGGCTGGTTCCGCGCCGACGGCACGCCCGACACGCGCGCCGAGCGGGACGCCCTCGCGCGCCTCGCGGCGCGCATCGGCGCTGGATGCGAGCGCGGGTCGGCCGCACTCCTGCCGCACCTGGGGACACGCGACGTCGCCCGCGACCTGGAGGCGCTGCGCATCGCACTCGACGCCCCGCGCCTGTCGTTCCTCGGCTTCTCCTACGGCACGCTGCTGGGGGCGACGTACGCCGACATGTACCCCCGTCGCACCGGTCGGGTCGTCCTCGATGGAGCCGTCGACCCCCGGCTGGACCAGGTCGGGATCACCGCGGGCCAGATCGACGGCTTCGATCACGCGGTGCGCCGGATGGCCGCCTCCTGTGCCGAGTCGCGCCGGTGCCCGCTGGGCCGCAGCGCCGGCGACGTGCTCCAGCGCATCAACCGGCTGCTCCGCGACCTGGATTCGACCCCGGTCCCCACGGGGTCCGGACCTCCCCTCACGCAGACGGAGGCGGTCACCGGCATCCTCGGCGCGCTGTACAACCCGGCCCGGTGGCCCACGGCCCTCGATGACATCGCCGCGGCCCTCGACGGCGACGGTGCGGCCCTCGCCGCGCGCGGGCGCGCCTTCCTGTCCGGCGACGCGCGCTTCGTCTCCACCTTCTACGCGATCTCCTGCGCGGACTCCCCCGCGACACCCGGGCCCGACGCGCTCGCCGCGTGGGCGGAGCGCACGGCGCGGGACTCGGCGGTCCCCGAACTCAGCCGCTACCTCGCCTGGAGCGTGCTCCCCTGCCATGCCTGGCCGGCCCATCGCGCGGACCCCCTCACCCGGCTGACAGCGCAGGGCGCGGGACCGATCCTCGTCATCGGGACGACGCACGATCCCGCGACGCCGATGCCGTGGACGCGCGCGCTCGCGCGGCAACTGGACTCGGCGGGGCTGCTGGAGTTCAGGTCGGACGGGCACGTGGCGCTGGGCCGGGGTAACACCTGCGTCGACGGCGTCGTGACGGCGTACTTCGCGCGCGGTGCGATGCCCCGCGCCGGCGCCGTGTGCCTCGACCGCCATGCGCGGTAGGCACGGCGCCTAGCCCATTCCGCGGGCGACCCCCCGCAGCTCCTCCTCGAGCGTCATCACCGCCGGAGGCGCGGACTCTCGCCGCACCAGGTCGATGCCGCGCGCGAGGCGCACGTCCTCGATCTCACGGACGACGACCCCCTGGGGCCGGTCGAGGGCGAGTCCGGGGACGAGCGCGATGCCCAGACCGGCGGCCACGAAGCCGAACGACACCTGGAAGTCGTCGGTGCGCAGGACCGGGCGGGGCGTGAACCCGTGGCCGGCCGCGGCGCCGAGCAGGGCGAGATCCACGGGGTCCCCGGGGTCCCGGGCGAGGATCCAGCCCTCGTCGGCGAGCTCGCCCAGGCGCACCCGCCGGGCCGGGGCCAGCGGGTGGCTCTCCGGCAGGGCGAGCAGGAAGGGGTCCTCCATCAGCCGCGTCCGCGTCCATCCCGCGGGCACCTCGAGACCCGACGCCAGGTCGGAGTACACGAGCGCGGCGTGAAGGCTGCCCTCCGCGAGCGCATCGAGGAGCTCGGGCGTCTCGGCCTCGCGGAGTTCGAAGCGCACCCCGGTCCGCTGCTGGGTGGCGCCCAGGGCCCGGGGCAGCAGACGCGCCCCGGCACTGGGGAACGTGCCGACGCGCAGGGTGGCGACCCCCTGCGCGGCCAGGGCACGGACCTCGGCCTCCGCGGAGGCCAGCCGTTCGAGGACGGCCTCGCCGTGCGCCAGGAGGACCCGCCCGATGTCGGTGAGGCTCGTGCCGCGGGGGCCGCGCTCCACCAGCCGGGCGCCCAGCGTGCGCTCGAGAGCGTCGAGGTGATGCGTGACCGTGGGCTGGGAGACGTAGAGGTCGCGGGCGGCGGCGGCGAGCGATCCCGTGCGAGCGACGGCCTGGAGCACGGCCAGTTGGCGCAGGTCGAGCATGGCCCCTCCCGCAGTCCGGAAGATCACCATACTGCATATGGAGGTGCATGCAAAAGCTTGGCCCTTCCGTATGGTGCTCCTTCCTGTCACGCTCGACTCATGCTGCGCCAGGCACCCCGCGCGTCGGCCCCCTCCGCGCTCTCCCCCGGCCACTCCGTCGACGGCGACGCTCCCCACGGCCCGGATCATCGCGAGGCGCCGTACGCCGACGCGGTCGCGCGGATCGCCGACGCCGGCGTCCTGCGACTGTCGGTCCCCGGCCACCAGGGCCGTGCGCACCGCCGCCCCGGGCTCGCCGAGCACCTCGGCGATCGCGTCCTCGACCTCGATGTCGCCCCGCTCATCGACGGGGTCGACTCCTCCGGGGGCTCCGGCGCCCACGCGCGCGCCCGCGCCCAGGAACTCGCCGCCGACGCGTGGGGCGCGCGCACCACGTGGTTCCTCACCGGCGGTGCCACCCAGGGCAACCTCACCACGGCGCTCGCGCTGCGCTCCCTCGGCGGCGAGGTCGTCGCCCAGCGCAGCGTGCACTCGTCCGTGATGGACGGCATGGCGATCGCCGGCATCGAGCCCGCCATGGTGATGCCGAGCGTCGACGTGCGGCGGGGCATGGCGCACGGCGTCGTCCCCGCCGACCTCGATGCCGCGCTCGTCGCGCACCCCGATGCCGCGGCGGCGTACGTCGTCACGCCGTCGTACTTCGGTGCCGTGAGCGACGTGGCCGCGCTCGCCGAGGTGGCGCACCGCCATGGCGTGCCCCTCGTCGTCGACGAGGCGTGGGGGGCCCACTTCGGATTCGACGCATCCGTTCCCGTCAACGCACTCCGCCTCGGAGCCGACCTCGTCATCTCGAGCACCCACAAACTCGCCGGCAGCCTCGGCCAGTCCGCGATGCTGCACCTGGGCCACGGTCCCTGGGCCGATGTCCTCGAGCCGCTCGTGGAGCGCGCCCTGCGCGTCACGACATCGACGAGCGAGTCGTCGCTGCTGCTCGCGTCCCTCGATCTGGCGCGCCGCGACCTCATCGTGCACGGCCCCCGCTGGATCCCCGACAGCGTCGCCGACGCGGAGGAGTTCCGTGCGCGCCTGCGCCACGGCGGTCGCTTCTCCGTGGCCGACCCCGCACTCCTCGCCGACCCGTCCGTCGTCTCGCTGGACCCCCTGCGCATCGTCGTCGACACCGCGCACGGCGGGATCTCCGGGCACGAGGCGCGCCGTCTGCTCTTCCACGAGAACGGCGTGCACGCGGAGATGTCCACCGACTCCGTCGTGGTCCTGCTCGTCGGCGCCGGCAGCGACCTCGACGTCGACCGCCTGGCGGCGTCCTTCGCGGCGCTGCCGTCGCGCGATGACGACGGATTCACGGCCCTGCCACCGCTGCCGCCGCCGGGCGATCGGGTCCTGGGCCTGCGCGACGCGACGCTGGCCGACTCCGTCGTGATGTCGGCGCGCGATGCCGTGGGGAGGGTGTCCGCGGACTCGCTGGCGGCGTACCCGCCCGGGGTGCCCAACCTCCTGCCCGGCGAGATCGTCACCGCCGAGGTCGTGGCGTTCCTCCAGGCCGCGGCGTCCGCCCCGCACGGCTACGTGCGCGGGGCCTGCGACCCCGGGGTGCGCACCCTGCGCGTCGTGCGCTGAGCGCCCGTCAGTCCTGGGAGTCGCCCGACTCGCGCTCGTGCATCTGCGCAAGGAACTGCTCGACCTGGGCCGCGATCTCGTCACCCGTGGGGACCTCCCCGTCCGGGGCGAGCTCGGAGCCGCCGGAGGCCGGCGCCGACGTGCGCAGCGCCGCCATCTGGTCGTACTGCTGCTCGAGGGCGCGCACGATCGTCACGAACTCCTCGTTGTTCTGCAGCTGCTGGGCGATCTCGCCCTCCGCGCGGGATGCCGGAGCTCGCAGTTCGTCGACGGGGAGTTCGAGCCCGGTGATGGTCGACAGCGCCTCGAGCATGCTGATCGCGGCCGTGGGGTACTCGAACTGGGACAGGTAGTGCGGCACGTGGGTGGCGATGCCGAGGGCGCGCTCCCCGGCCTGGCCGAGGTTGAGCTCGAGCAGGCCGCCGATGTGGCCGGGGACCTGGATGTTGGTGGCCATCGGGAACGGGTTGGACACCACCGACGGGTCATTGCCGTGGATGGTCACGCCGAGCGGGCGCGTGTGGGGTGCCGGCCACGGGATGGCGGACAGCCCCACCGTGGTCTGGGTGCCGGTGCGGCGCACCATGTCGAGGATGGCGGCGCTGAACCGCTGCCACTGGTAGTCCGGCTCGGGCCCGGTGAGGAGCAGGAACGGCGTCCCCGCGGCATCGGTGACCTCGTGCAGCGCGATCTGCGGCATGTCGACGGCCGCGAAATGGTCCTGGATGAAGGTGAGGACGGGCCGTCGGGCGCGGTAGTCGAGCACCTGGTCGGGGTCGATGGTGGCGAGGAGGCGGGGCTCACGGGCCTGCAGCAGGCGGGACGCCATGGCCGTGGCACCGGCGGCGTCGAGGAATCCGGTGAAGGCGTGCACGAGCACGCTGCGTCCGGGCGTGGGCGCGGGATCGGCGTACCACGTGATGAGATCGGCCGGGTCGGCCATGACTCCTCCTCCTGATTCAGGTCTATCAGAGGAGGCCAACACCGGCGATCCGGGAAATGTTCCCGGCGCGGCCCACGGGCGGCCAACGTGGAGGGTCGAGTGCTACGCGGTGGGCGCGTCCGGGGCCGTCGACTCGGGGGCCGAGGACTCGGGAGTCGTCGACTCGGGGGTCGCCGCGGGCTTGCCGGCGCGGGTCCGCGTGCGGGTCCGCTTAGGCGGGGCAGCAGCATCGCCAGAGGTGCCGGCCTCCGCTGTTGTCGCCGACCCTGCTGGCTCGGCCGACTTGGCCGATGTGGGCGCCGCCTTCGGCTTCGCCGCGGCCTTCTTCGCCGTCGCCTTCCGCGGCCGCGGAACCGTCGCGGGGGTGGGCGCAGCCGCCTCCGCTGCCGATGGCTCCGGCGCAGCCGCCTCCGCTGCCGATGACTCCGGCGCAGCCGCCTCCGCTGCCGATGACTCCGGCGCAGCCGCCTCCGCTGC
>JBJTJS010000056.1:0-5132 GCA_046096085.1 bacterium | reverse complement strand
GGTTAGGGGGGGATGGCCGCGACTCCGCCGTGGCGCCGGACTAGAGTCTCGGGCGTGAGCGATCTCACCCGGCGTGATGCCCTGGCCCTCGGAGCCGCGCTCGGCGGCGCCGCCGCCCTGGGCGGCGTCGTACTCGGTGCCGGATCCGCCCTCGCCGCCGATACCTGCTCTCGCGCCCGGGACACCCTGCCGCGCCTGCCGGTCATCCGCAGCCGCAACGGCCTGCTCAGGGCCACGCTCGTCGCCACGCAGGCCCCCGCAGACCTCATGGGACGTCCCACGGAGGGACTGTGGACGTACAACGGGCACTTCCCGGGCCCGTGCCTGGTCGTCTCACCGGGGGATCGCCTGGACCTCACGGTGCGCAACGAGACCCCGGTCCCCGTGAACACGCACTACCACGGCTGCTGGGTCAACCCGTCCGGCGATGCCGACAACGTCTTCGTCTCCGCCGATCCGGGCGATGCGCTGACCACGCGGCTCACCTTCCCCCGCGAGCATCCATCGGGGCTCTTCTGGTACCACCCGCACGTCCACGGCTACACCAACGACTCCGTGTGGAGCGGCCTCGCGGGCCCGCTCTTCGTCAGGGGCGGCCTGGAGACCCTCCCGCAGTACCGCCATGCCGTTCAGCGCCTGCTCGTCTTCAAGGGGTTCGCCCTCGATCCCGAGGCGGCCACGCCGACGATGCTGCCGGCCACGTCGGCAACCTCGGAGCTCGTGCAGTTCACCGCCAATGGCGCGCTGAACCCCACCATGCTGATGCGGCCCGGGGAGACCCAGATCTGGCGCATGGTCAACGCCAGCGCCGATGGATTCCTCCGGATCTCCCTAGACGATCACCGCATGACGGTGCTCGCGGTCGACGGCGTACCCGTCTTCAACACCTGGAGCGCATCGGAGTACATCCTCGTCCCGGGGGCCCGCGTCGAGGTCGCCGTCACCGGCAGCCCCGTACGCGGGTCGTTTGCGCTGCGCACGCTGGGCTACCGCAACGGCCCCTTCGGCCAGTGGCTTCCCCAGGAGCTCGCCACCATCGTCGTCGACGGTCCCCGGGGCACCCCGTCCCGTGCGCCGAAGACGATCCTGCCGCGGCCCGAGTGGCTCATGGAGAAGCCGAAGCGCTACCGCGTCTTCACCCTGTCGGAGTCGTACAGCCCGGACACCGGACCGCTGTTCTACATCAACGGCAAGGTCTTCGACCACCAGGACATGCACGATCCCTTCGAGGTCGAGGTCGACACCGTGGAGGAGTGGGTCGTGCGCAACGACCCCTCGCTGGCACAGGGCGGCGCGGCGGAGGGTCATCCGTTCCACATCCACGTAAACCACTTCGCGGTCGTGGGCCGGGGGAGGTGGAACCCCGTCACCGGCAAGGCGACGTCGTTCCACAAGGTCGTGCCCCGTGCCCTGGAGGACACCGAGCAGGTGCTGCCGGGGGAGTACGTCGTCCTCCGCACGCGGTTCCGGAAGTTCACGGGGAAGACGGTCTTCCACTGCCACATCCTGTTCCACGAGGACCTCGGGATGATGGGCGCCTTCCGCATCGTCAAGGGGACGCCGGACGATGCCGGTGACGGTGGCGGCGACCACCACGACCACCACTGACCGCGCCGCGCCCACGACCCGCCGGCGACTCCGCGCCGCGAATCCACAAATCGGGGGCGCGTAGTTGTCGATGGGCGGCGCGAAGTCGAGTCGCGAGGGTGTCGACCGGTGCGGAAGGCGGGACTCGAACCCGCACACCCGCGGGCACACGGACCTAAACCGTGCGTGTCTGCCAGTTCCACCACTTCCGCGTGGGCCTAGCGTACGGCGTCACTCGAGGCCGAGATCGCGGCGGAGCTTGGCGACGTGGCCCGTGGCCTTCACGCCGTACATCGCCCGCTCGATGCGCCCGGTCGGCCCGATGACGAACGTCGACCTGATCACGCCGACGACGGTCTTGCCGTAGAGCTTCTTCTCGCCGTAGGCGCCGTACTTCTCGAGCACCGTGTGCGTCGGGTCGGACAGCAGCGGGAAGGTGAGGTGATCGTGCTCGCGGAACTCCGCGAGCCTCTCCACGGTGTCGGGCGAGATCCCCAGCACGGCGTAGCCGGCCGCCTTCAGCGAGGCCAGGGAGTCGCGGAAGTCGCAGGCCTGCAGAGTGCAGCCGGGCGTCATCGCCGCGGGATACGCGTAGAGGATCACGGTCTCGCCCCTGTACGACGTCAGCGACACCTTGCGGTTGCGGTCATCGAGCAGGGTGAACGCGGGGGCGCGGTCGCCGGACTCCAGTCTCGTCATGCGGCGACCTTGGGACGCGGGTCCGCATGCTGGTCCAGTCCGGCGGTACGCCGCAGGCCCCGGGCGCCGGTGATGCCGAGCACGACGAGGAACACCGCGGCGCCCACGAGGACGATCATCGTTCCCGACGGGACGCCGGCGTAGTAGCTGAGGTACATCCCGACGAGCCCGCAGAGGGTGCCGACGAGCGTCGAGATCGCGAGCATCCAGCCGAACGTGTTGGTGAGCATGCGCGCGATCACCGCGGGGATCACGAGCATCGCGGCCACGAGGGTGACGCCGATGACGGTGAGCGTGACGAGGATCGCGAGCGACAGGATCACCATGAGCAGCGCCTCCACCCGCCCGACGCGGATGCCCGATGCCTGCGCCACGTCGGGGTCGAACGTCGTGAAGAGCAGCGCCCGGTAGCGGAAGAACACGGCCACGGCAGTGAAGGCGATCACAGCCACCAGCCACATGATCTGCGAGTCGGTGATACCGAGGATGCTCCCGAAGAGGGCATTGTCGAACGCCGGCCCCGCGGAGCCGAACTTGCTGAACAGTGCCACGCCCAGGGCGAACGACGCCGTCGTGACGACTCCGATCGCCGCATCGGCGCCCAGCCGGCTGCGGCGTGACACCGCGGTGATGGCGATGGCGGAGGCGACGCCCCACAGTCCGGCGCCGAGGACGTAGAACTGGGCCGCGAAGAGTTGGGTGGCGGCGTACCCGCCAAAGATCGCATGGGACAGGCCGTGCCCGATGTAGCTCATGCCGCGCAGGACGATGTAGACGCCGATGAAGCCGAGCAGTGCGCCGGAGAGCGTCGCGACGATGAGGCCGCGCTGGAAGAAGCCGACGGCCAGGGGCTCGAGGAGGGTCTCCACGGCTAGCCGGCCATCCGGCCCGGGGTGCTGCTGTCGACGACGACGGGCATCCCGAGGTGCTGCAGGACCTCCAGCCGAGCGCCGTAGGTCTCCTCGAGGACGGCCGGCGTGATGACCTGCTCGGGGCTGCCCTCGGCGACGACGTGTCCGTTGACGCACACCAGGTGGGGCAGGTGAGCGGCCATGCCGTTGAGGTCGTGCGTGGTGAGCACGATCGCCATCCCGTCGCGGTTGAGGTCGCCGAGCAGGTGAAGGACGTCATGCCGGGTGTTGATGTCGACGCCGCTGGTCGGCTCATCCAAGAGCAAGAGCGACGGCTCGCGCAGGAGCGCGCGGGCGAGGAACATGCGCTGCTGCTGGCCGCCGGAGAGCTCGCGGATGTGGCGCTTCGACAGGTCGGCGATGCCCAGTCGCTCCAGGACGTCGGCGACCGCGCGGCGCTCCGCGGCGGAGGGCCACGGCCATCGGCGGTGACTGGTGCGGCCCATGAGGACGCACTCGAAGACGGTGACGGGGAAGTTCCAGTCGACGGTCTCCAACTGGGGCACGTAGGCCAGGCCGAGGCCGGGAGCCCGCTCGATGGAGCCGCGGGCCGGCTTGAGGGTTCCGAGCAGGAGACGCAGGAGCGTCGTCTTGCCGGCACCCGAGGGGCCGACGATCCCCGTGAACTCCGCGGGTGCGATCGCGAGGTTGACGTCGTGCAGCACCGGCGTGGCGTCGTAGCCCGCGGTGACGTCGCTGAGCCGGATGAGCGGCGTCATTGCGGGTAGTAGGCGCTGTCGGGGACGGTGGCGAAGACCAGGGCGTCGAGCTGCTGCGGGTTGCCGCCGAGGCCGGCGACCATCGTGCGGTAGTTGTAGCGCAGGAGCTCCAGGAGCGTGTGCTCCGGCGCCCCGGGCTCCCCGGGGAGGTCGTCGTCGCGCAGGGAGGCGTCGTCGCGCACGCCGGTCTCCGCGGCGATGGCCTCGAGGACGGCCGAGGGGAACACCTCGGAGCCGAAGATCGTGGGCACGCCCTCCGTGCGGATCTGCTCGATGAGGCCGGCCACCTCGGCAGGCGTGGGCGCGTCGAACGTCTTGGGCTGGATGGCGCCGACCACCTCCCAGCCGAAGTTCTTGGCGAAGTAGGCGTAGGCGTCGTGGTACGTCACGAGCTTGCGCTGGCCCTCGGGGATTGTCTCCTGGTCGGCGCGCACGGCCTCGGCGAGCTTCTCCGCCTCCGCGGCGAAGGCCTCGTAGTTGGCCTGGTACTCCGCCGCATTCGCCGGGTCTCGCTCGGTGAGCTTCTGCCGGACGAGATCGGCGTACGCGACGGCGTAGCCCGGATCGGTCCACAGGTGCGGATTGGGCTTGCCCTCCTCCTTCGGGAAGGAGAAGTCGTAGATGTACTCCGACTCCGGCAGGGCGAGGGTCCCCAGCTCGACGATCTCCGCGCCCTCCTTCTTGTTGGCCTCGGCGAGCCCCAGCGTGGGGTCCTCCAGTTTGAGGCCGTTGAGGAAGATGAGGTCGGCCTTGCTCAGGAGCTCGGCCGCCTGGGGCTCGGGCTCGAAGGTGTGCGAGTTCACCCCCTCCGGGACGATCCCCTCGATCGTGACGTTGTCCCCCGCCACCGCCGAGACGATGGAGGTGAGGGGGGAGACCGTCGTGGCCCCGACGAGCCCGGACTGGCCCGAGGCCGTGGGCGCGGTGGACGGGGCCGAGCCGCACCCGGCGAGCAGGGCGGCGGCGAGGGTCGCGGGTAGGGCGAGAGCAAGCGGAAGAGCGCGTCGCAGCACCCTCGGAGCCTACGGCCATGGACTCTCAGATGCAAAACACTTGCAATAAGACGCCCCATCACGGTCTGGCCGGGGACGCCCCGGGTCGCGAGTCAGGGCGGCCGGCGGCCCGGGTGCCGAGGTCCGGCTGAAGGAGCCCCCGGGGCGGCGTAGGCTGCGCGGCGTGACCGACACGGACCGCGGCAAGCAGGGGGCGCCGCCCC
>JBJTJS010000055.1:0-9146 GCA_046096085.1 bacterium | reverse complement strand
GGACGCGGTGATGAGTCCGGTGAGCCGACCGCTGTCGTCGGTCACGGGCAGCGCGTCCACCGCGTGCTGCGTCATGAGGTCGGCCGCCTCATAGGCGCTGTCGTGAGAGCAGACCGTGCCGGGATGCGACATGACATCGCTGACGACGCGGTGACTGAGGTGCTCCTCGGTAAGGGGCAGGTCGGTGAGGACCGAGCGGTCGCTCAGCAGTCCGAGCGGCATGCCGTCTTCCCCGACGACGACGAGGTGGCGCAGGCCCGACACGAACATGACGTGCCACGCGTCCCACAGCGAGTCCGTCTCGCTGATCGTGACCACGGGGCTGTGCCGCATGCCGCCGACGAGCGCGGACCGGGGCGCCGCGTGCGTCTCGGTCACGGCGCACCTCCGACCACGGCGATAGGGACATCGGCGCGGTGCAGCACCCCCTGGCTCACCGACCCCAGGAGCGCCCCGAGGAACTCCCCGCGACCGTGGCTGCCGAGCACGACCAGAGCCGCGTCGTCGGAGTGATCGAGGATCGCGCGCGCCGCCGGCCCCCGGACGGTCACGTCCTCGACCGGGACGTCGGGGTAGGAGTCCGCAAACCCGGCCATGGCCTCGGCGTTGACGCGGTCCTCGGACTCGGCGTAGGAGTCCACTTCGAGGGGGGGCGGTCCGGACGGGGCCGCGAGGACGTCGTACGACGGGATCTCCCACGCGTGCACCAGGCGGAGGCTCCAGCCCCTGCGGCTGGCGATGTCGAACGCGAAGTCCAGAGCCTTCAGCTACAGCGGCGAGCCGTCGACGCCGACGACCACGACCTTGGCGTCAGGATCCGGCTGCTGGCGCACCACGACGACCGGACTGTGCGCGTGCGTGGCCACCTGGATGCCGACCGAGCCGAGCACGAGGCCGCGGAACCCGCCCAGGCCTCGGCTGCCGACCACGGTGAGGCACGCCTCATCGCTCGCGTCCACGAGGGCGGACGAGGGGCTGGCCACTATCACGTCGGAGGCCACGCTGAGGCCGGGGTAGCGTCGCGCGACCTCCTCGCCCTCCAGGTCGAGCGCGGCGCGCGCGCGATCGACGATGTCCGCCATCGCGTCGGGGGAGAGGAACGCGCCGTAGCCGAACGCCGCGCCACTGGTCGGCGGCACGAACGCCGACATCAGCGTCAGGCCTGCCCCGCGCGAGGATGCCTCGGCGGCAGCCCACTCGACCGCGGCCTTGGCGTGGTCGGAGCCGTCGTAGCCCACGAGAACCGGAAGTGCCACGCCCCCAGCATGCACCGTGCCCGGCCGACCACGCAGGGGAACCCGGCCCCGGCGGGCCGGGACCAAAGTCCCGAATCGGGGTTTGCCCCCACGCGCTCCCGTAGGGTGACGGGCATGACGACGCCCCTCTCCCAGGACGACGCCCGCCGCTTCCAGGTGAACGCCGAGGCCATCGTCGACAACGTGGCCCGCTTCATCCAGGGCAAGCGCGACGTCATCGCCCTCGCCGTCACCTGCCTGCTCGCGGAGGGCCACCTGCTCCTCGAGGACGTCCCCGGCGTCGGCAAGACCTCCCTCGCCCGCAGCATCGCCGCGACGCTCGGCATGTCCTGGAACCGCATCCAGTTCACCCCGGACCTCCTGCCCAGCGATGTCACCGGCGTCTCGGTGTTCCACCAGGGCTCGAGCTCCTTCGAGTTCCACCCCGGCCCGGTGTTCGCCCACGTTGTGCTCGCCGACGAGATCAACCGCGCCTCGCCGCGCACCCAGTCGGCCCTCCTGGAGGTCATGGAGGAGCGCACCGTCACCGTCGACGGCATCACCCACGTGGTGCCCCAGCCGTTCCTCGTCCTCGCCACGCAGAACCCCATCGAGATGGACGGCACCTTCCCGCTCCCTGAGGCGCAGCTGGACCGCTTCCTCATGTCGGTGTCGATCGGCTACCCCGACCTCGCCGCCGAGGTGAGGGTCCTCGCCAACAGCCACAAGGGGCTGCGCGTCGACGAGCTCGAGGCCATCGGCAACGCCGACGACATCCGGCGCATGATCGCCATGGCGCGAGGAGTGCACGTCGAGCACCCCGTCATGGAGTACGTCGTCCGCCTCGTCGCCGCCACGCGGACCGCGCCCGGCGTGCGCCTCGGCGCCAGCCCCCGCGGCAGCGTGGGCCTGCTGCGTGCCGCGCAGGTGGGCGCCGCGATGGACGGCCGCGCGTACGTCGCCCCCGCCGACATCCAGCGGCTCGCGGTCCCGGTGCTCGCCCACCGCATCGTGCTCGCCGACGTCGAGGCCGGGCCCGAGGCCCGCGCCGGCGTCATCGAGTCGGTCGTCGCCGGGGTGCCGGCGGGGTGAGCCTGCGGCTCACGGCACGGGGCCTGGGCGTCGTCGTGGCGACGGTCGCCCTGGTCGTCCTCGCGTTCGTCCTCGGGCTCCCCGAGCTGCTCGGGCTCGCGGTCGGAGCCATCGTGCTCTTCGTCGTCGCGGCGTTCCTGGTCCTCGGCGGCCGAGGCGTCGCCGTCACTCCCGTCGCCCCCCCTCGCGTGGAGCGCCTGTCGGAAGTGAGCGTGCGCATGCGGGTCGACGCCGAGCGGGCGCATCGGCGGGGCCTGCGCCTGCGCTCGGTCCAGGAGGGCGTGGCCGCCGTCCCCGTCGTGTGGGAGCCCACCGGCATCCGCGCCGACGTTCCCATCCCCACCGGACGCCGGGGCCCGCTCACGATGGGCCCCTGGATCGTCGAGCGCGTGGACCCGTGGGGCCTGCTGCGCCGCACGGTCGGCCGGGCGGAGGGCGTGGCGCTGCTCGTGACGCCGCGCGTGCGCAGCGTCTCCATGTCGGCGCTGCCATCCATCCTCACCGACTACGGCGGCGCGGCCGAGCTCGGGACCCAGACGTTCGCCACGCTGCGCGAGTACGTCATCGGCGACGAGCTCCGTCACGTCCACTGGCGCTCGTCGGCGAAGGTCGGCACGCTCATGATGCGCCAGTACGTCGACGTGAGCCGGCCCAGCATCGTGCTGGTCCTGGTGGCCGACCGCCGCGCGTACGCGTCGCCCGAAGAGTTCGAGAGCACGGTCGACTACATCGCCTCGCTTTCCTGGGCGGCCGCCTCCTCGGGGCTCGACGTCGACGTGATGACGACGACCGGGGAGCGCGCCTCCCACGGCAGCACGCGCGCCACCGCTGTCCTCGACATGCTGAGCCTCGTCGAGCTCGTGACCACGGGGCCGGACGCGCGGCTCATGCGGCTCAGTCGCGCCAGCACCCTCGTCGTCGCCGGCAATGGCGAGACCGGCTGGTGGGACCGCATCCCCGCCCTCATGGTGGTCCGGCTGTGAAGCACGCCGACCGCCCCCTGCGCCGCCGCCCCCCGGTCGTGCGGACGCCGGGCCAGCGCTGGGGAATCGCCGTCGTCGCGGCACTGCCGCCGCTCCTCGTCGCGCTCGCCCTGCCCCTCGTCGTCGAGGGCAGCCTCGCGGGCCTGCTCTACGCGCCCATGGTCATCCTCGTCACCGCCATGACCGTCGGCTTCGGCCGCTGGATCGGCCTGGCGACGGCGGGGGCCCTCATCCTCCTCGGCGCGCTGGTCAACCCCGGGGGCAGCGAGGCGCCGGCCTGGCTGGGCGCACTGCTCACCGCGGTCCTGCTCGTGGGCACGTGGCTCGCGCAGGTACTCGCGGACAGTCGGTGGGCTGCCGCCGCGGCGCTGCCCGGCCTCGCCCTCGTCATCGGCGTCCTCGTCACGGGCGTGAGCGGCAGCCTGGAGTCGGGCGTGCTCGCGGCCTTCACGGCCCTGTCGATCGCTCTCCTGCTCATCCTGCTCGGGCCCTGGAACGGCGACGATGCCGTGCGCCCCGCGCGATGGGCCGAGGTCCTCGCGGTCGCGACCATCGTCGTCGCCTCGCTCGCGACCTACGTCGTCTCCGTCAACGGCGGCGGCGCCCTGGGGACGCCGTACAGCGTCAACCTGCTCGGCACCACCGACGACGACCTTCTCACCGACACGGGCCCGCCGGACCCGTTCCTCATCGCGACGAGCTGGCAGCTCGACCCGCAGCAGCGCGACCTCCTCCGCGTGCAGGTCTCGCCCGAGTCCCCCCTGAACCGGCCCATCTGGGCCACGTTCAGCACCTACAACGGGATCGCGTGGATCGAGCCGCCGACGTACGGCGTCTCCGGGGAGAGCGTCCCCGCCGAGCCCGATGTCGAGATCGACCGGGAGGTGCCGGGGTCGACCAACATCGACGTCGAGGTCGCCTTCCCCGGGCAGTGGGTGCCGGTGCCGCAGCGCGTCGAGCAGGTCCTGGCGGGCGTGGCGACGCGGGTCGACCCCGTCAGCGGCAACGTGTCCGCGGTGTCCTCACCCATCGACCAGCGGTTCGGCATCCGCTACGCCGTCCCCGTCGCGACCCAGGAGGAGCTCGACGACGCGGGAGGCGCGGTGCGTCCCGGCCTCGATCCTGCCGTCGCGATGCCGGCGCCGCTCACCGGGCCCATGGCCGACCTCGCCAACGCCGTCGCGGACGAGGCGGGGGAGGGCACGTGGGACCGGCTGCTCCTGCTCTCCCAGACACTGCGCGAGGATCGCTACTCCGAGGCGCCGCAGTCGAGCCTCGGAGCGCTGGATCGCTCGTCCGCCGGCCTCAACCGCGTCCTCGCGGAGGGCGTCGGGTTCCAGGAGCAGTACGCCGCGATCTGGGCGCTCATCGCCCGGTCCTGGGGCGTGCCGTCGCGACTGGCCATCGGATGGCCGCTCGAGGAGGCGACGAAGGACGACACCCGGATCGTCTCCACGGGCATGACGAGCATCTGGGCCGAGGCGCGCCTGGAGGGACTCGGGTGGGTGTCGTTCCAGCCGTCGCCGCGCGACCGCGATGCGGGGCGTCCTGCGGTGGTCCGCCCGCTGAGCCCCGATCAGGCGGCGGACCTGCCGGCCCCCGCGCCGGGCGAGCAGACCGCGGGGCAGGGCGCGGACACCGCGCAGCAGGAGCAGCAGGGGTCGGCCGCGCAGATCGTGGTGGCGGGTCGCACCATCCCGTGGCCGGCGGCCGTGGTCGCGGTCCTCGTCGTCGCCTTGATCGTCTGGGTCGTCTACGTCGCCCTGCGGCGGCGACGCATCCGCACCTGGTTGCAGCGCGGCACCGGCCGGCGTCCCGGCGGACCGCAGCGGGAGAGCCTGTGGGGTGCGTGGACCTGGATGCGACTGGTGCTCACCGAGGCCTGGATGCCGCTGTCCCTCTCCTACGCGCCGGCGGTCGACGCGACGGCCCCGCCCGACCTTCCCGACGATGTCGCCTGGAACGTCGTGACGCTCGCCCGGCTCATCGGGCCGTCGCTCTACGGACCTGGCAGCGTGCCCGAGTCCGTGATCGCCGAGGCGTGGCGCAGCAGCGACAACGTCGAGGCCGCGGTGCGCAAGGCGACCGGCTGGCGCACGACCCTTCGGCGGCTGCTCGTGCCCCTCGACCCGACGAACCTCGCCGCGCCCGTCATCGTCACCCCCGAGTCACTCGCGGACGACGCCTCCCCGCGCGCCTAGGCAGGGGCGCGTCCACGCGTCGAGCGACAGGCGCTTCATCTGCGCGATGACGCCCTCCCGTGCTGCGACGCCGCACATCCTCGCCTGGCTGCCGCGGTACTCCAGGACGAAGACGGGGATGCCACGCCGCACCAGCGGCGCGTAGCGCCCGCATTCGTCGTACTGCACGCACTGCTCGTTGAGGGCCCAGTCCACCTCGTCGGCCAGGTCGCGGACGAGCCCGAGGGCATTCTTCAGCCCGACCGCGAGGCCGTGGCGGTGGCCTTGATCGATGAGCCAGCGCAGGTAGCGCCTCGAGTCCGCCCGGGTGATCGCGAAGCCCGTGTCGTTGGTCCAGCCGTCGACGTTGTCGAACTCGATGGCGTCGAAACCCTTGCGAGCGCATTGCGCGATGCGATCCCGCATGATCGGCCCCAGGGCCTCAAGTCGGCGTACGTCGATCCAGCGCTCGCCCGGCCAGTCCGCTAGGCGGCGTCCCACGACCGCCGCGGGAAAGCGATCGGCGTCGGCCCGCCAGGACTCCCGGGTGCCCGCCGAGACGTAGCAGGCGGCGCGGAGGCCGCGCTGGCGCAAGTCGCGTACCTGCGACGTCGTAGTGTCGGCCCCGTCGACCTCGACGAGGGTCGCCCAGTCCGGGACGTCGAGGGGGCCTTGGAACTGCAGGTGCAGCCGGTCGGCGGTCGTCGGGGTCCAGCGGTCGTGGCCAGGAGGAGGCACCGCGTCTGCGGGCGACACTGCCGTCAGCGCGAGCATTGCGGCCCCCAGGGCGAGGCAGGGGCGGAGCCCGGGGTGTCTCACCGGCCCACTGTAGGTGGGCGAGACGCCCCGTTGCAGGGTGCGCGGCCGCTGGCGGCCGGCCAGGCAGGGATGCCCGGGCCGGGGTTTTCGCTCGGCCGGGCCGCCGAAGGGTCTGGTTGCGGCGTAGGCTCCCGCCTTGTGACCGAGGCCTTCCATCCCCTGTTCCAAGACGACGCCCACCCCACCGTCGCCGAGCGCTCCGAACGCGGCCGCGCCGAGCGCGCGCGCGTGCCTCGCAAGACCCAGGCCGAGTGGGACCCTGCCTCGCGCAGGGCGGATCCCATCGAGCTCCTCATCGAGCAGGAGAAGAGCCGCGTCCCCGGCCTGCTCTCGCTGCGCCACGAGCGCATGGGCGCGACCGCCTTCACCTTCTATCGGGGCACTGCGGTCATCATGGCCAGCGACCTGGCCTCCCAGCCATCCACCGATCTGTACGTCCAGCTGTGCGGCGACGCGCACCTGTCCAACTTCGGGCTCTTCGCTGCCCCCGACCGCAAGCCCGTGTTCGACCTCAACGACTTCGATGAGACCAACCCCGGTCCGTTCGAGTGGGACGTCAAGCGGCTCGCGACCTCCTTCGTCCTCGCCGCGCAGGACAACGGCTTCACGCCCCGGGTCGCGGTCCAGGCTGCCGCCGCTGCGGCCGCGGAGTACCGCCGTTCGATGGCGGAGTACGCGACGAAGCCCGAGATCGACATCTGGTACGAGCGGGTGGACGCATCCACGATCCTGGAGTGGAGCAAGGGAGCCGACCGGCAGGTCAACGAGAAGATGCTCGCAAAGTCCATGAGCCGGGCGCAGGCGCGCACGGTGTGGACCGCCGTCAACAAGCTGACGGAGATCGTCGACGGCGAGCGTCGCTGCATCAAAGACCCGCCGCTCATCATCCGCGTCCCCGAAGACACCATGGCGTGGAAGCTGATGAAGGACGCGCTCGACGGCTACTACGACACCCTGGCGCCGGACCGCCGCGCGCTGCTGCGCCGATACGAGGTGGTCGACCTCGGCCACAAGGTCGTCGGCGTGGGCAGCGTCGGGCTGCTGGCCTGGGTGGCCCTCATGGTGGGCCGCGACTCCGACGATGTCCTCGTCCTGCAGATCAAGCAGGCTCAGCAGTCCGTGCTCGAGCCCCACACCCGGCCCTCGGACTACGCGCACTCCGGCGAGCGGGTGGTCGAGGGCCAGCGACTCACCCAGGCCGCGAGCGACTCCTTCCTCGGCTGGGTGTCCGGCGCCCTGGGGCGCCAGTACTACGTGCGCCAACTGCGCGACATGAAGTGGTCGCCCGACCCCGCGTCGTTCCGCCCCGAGGGCCTCGTCAACTACGCGGAGTTGTGCGGGCACGTCCTCGCCCGCGCGCACGCGCGGTCCGGCGACGCCATCGCCATCGCCTCGTACATCGGCAACTCCACCCGCTTCGATGACGCCATCGCGTCGTACGCCGTGGAGTACGCCGACCAGGTGCAGGCCGACTTCGCGGAGTTCCAGAAGGCCCTGGCGGACGGCCGCCTCGTGACCGGGGCGACCTCGCGGGACCTCGACCAGTACATGAACGCCCTGCGCAACCCCGCACCGGTTCCTGCGTCGTCGTGACCCGGGTCGACGCCGTCGTCGTCGGCGCCGGCGCGATGGGGGCCGCCACCGCCTGGCACCTCGCGAGGCGGGGTCGCAGCGTGGTGCTGCTCGAGCAGTTCTCCCGGGGTCATCTGCGCGGGTCCTCGCACGGGGCGACGCGCATCTTCCGTGTCGCCTACCGCGATCCGCTGTACTCGCGCCTTGCCGGCCGGGCGATCCCGATGTGGCGGGAGCTCGAGGCCGCGGCGGGGGAGACCCTCCTGGAGCAGACCGGGCAGCTCGACCACGGCGAGCCGGTCGCGATCGACGAGATCGAGTTCGCCCTCCGCGACGGCGGCTGGGCCTATGAGCGGCTCACGCCCGCCGCTGCGCACGAGCGGTGGCCGGGGCTCGTCTTCGACCGGGAGGTCATCTACTCCCCGGACGGCGGCCGGGTCTTCGCGGACCGCACGGTCGAGGCGCTGACCCGGCTCGCCGAGTCCGAGGGCACCGACGTGCGCTTCGAGACCCCGGCGACGGCCCTGCGCGTCGGCCATTCCGGCGTCACGGTCCAGACGCCCGCCGGCGAGTGGGAGGCCGCGACCGTCGTCGTCGCCGCGGGTGCGTGGCTGGACCGACTGCCGGGACTCGAGGTGCCCCTGCCCGAGGTCCGCGCGACCGCGCAGCAGCCGGTGCACTTCCCCATCCGCCCCGGCTATTCCTTCCCCTCCTACGTCCACCACGTGGGCACGGACGCGATCGGCCACACGTTCGCCTACGGCGCCTATGGGCTGGAGTCACCGGGCGAGGGGGTCAAGCTCGGGCTCGACACCGAGGAGGACGTCGACCCCGACGTCGAGGCGGGAAACTCGGCCGAGGCGCTCGCCGACGCCGTCGACGACGCCGAGCGGTGGCTCCCGGGCGCGGACACCTCCCAGGTGAGCGCCGTACGCTGCCTCTTCACGATGACCCCGGACAGCAACTTCATCCTCGACCGGCGGGGCTCCGTGGTGGTGTGCTCGCCCTGCTCGGGGCACGGCTTCATGTTCGCGCCTCTCATCGGGTCGATTGCGGCCGACCTCGTCGAGGGCCGCGACCACGGGACCGCCCCATGGCGGCTGCCCGCCGCGTGATCAGGAGGTCGGCGGCCCGCCGGGGATGAGGTTGATCGCCCGGCTCAGGGTGACCACGATCGTGAGTAGCGCGGTGGCCGACTGGACCGTGAAGAGCGCCTTCACGCGGTGCGACAGCGGCATGGTGTCGGTGGGGCTGAACGCGATGAT
>JBJTJS010000054.1:0-3608 GCA_046096085.1 bacterium | reverse complement strand
CTCGGGCTCGACTCCGCTTCCGGTGGGGTTGGCGCTCGATCCGGCGACGGGAGCCATTTCCGGGGTGCCGCGCCAGCCGGCAGACGGTCTTTTCCCCGTCGTGGTGAGGGATGCGGGCAACCAGTCGCTCACGGTGCCGGTGCGCATCCGGATTGCTCCGCACGACTTCTCACTGTCGTACAGCGACTACGCGGGTCATGTCGCAACGCCGGTGACCATCACGCCGCACTCGTCCCTGGCGATCGGTCCGGTGCGGGACTACGCCGTATCGTCGGGGACGCTGCCGGCGGGACTACGACTGGATGCCACCACGGGCGTGATCTCCGGCAGCCCGACGCGCCCGACCGCGGGTCCAGTGTCGGTCACCATTACGGCCCGCGACGACCTTGGAGTCTCGTCCGCCTCGTTCACTCTCTCCGTGGATCGGGGTGCGGCGAGCCTGTCGGCGAGCTACCCCAATGTCGTGGCGCACGCGGGCAAGGCCCAGGTCGTCACGCCGACTGTCAGCGGTGCCATTGGCGCCCTGGGCTTCGCGCTGGTCGCGGGCCAACTCCCCGCCGGTCTGGCACTGAGCCCGACGACCGGGGTCGTGTCGGGGACGCCGACCAGCGCGCAGAGCGCCTCGTCGGTCACTGTGCGCGTCGCGGACAGTTCCTCAAGCGTCGACGTCAGCTTCACGATCGAGGTGCTCGCCCACACGCTGTCCCTCGCCTATCCGAGCGTCACCAGCGAGGTGGGGGTCACGACGACGCTGGCGCCGGCCGTCTCCCACGTCGAAGGCACGATGTCGTACGCCGTGACCAGCGGGACTCTGCCCTCGGGTCTCACCCTCGACCCCGTCACCGGAATCATCACGGGGACGCCGAGCAGCGCCACGTCGGGCCCGGTGGCACTGGAGGTCACGGGCACCGATGACTACGGCTCGGCCGTGGCCGCTTTCGCGATCGACGTGATCGAGCCGGCCCCGATCGTGCCGGTGGTGTCGGCGGCGCTCACGAGAGATGTCGAGCAGCTGAGCGCCGTCGGGGCCGTCATCCATGCGCCGCCCGGGGCGACGGCGACCCCGATGATCCGACTGACGGGCGAGAGCGGATTCAAGGCCGGAACACCCGTGGCCATCGGCACGGACGGGTCCTTCGCCTGGACCAGGAAGGTGGCCATCGGCAGGGACGCTCAGGTGTACTTCACCGTCGCCGCTGGCCGGTCGAGCACGCTCCGGGTGACTGTGCCGACAGTGACCGCCTCCGGGACCCGGAATAGGGCGGGCGTGGTCGTGCGTGCCGTCACCGTGAACATTGCCGCCGGGACCCAGGTCATCCCCTGGTTCAGGGTCGACGGTGGCCGTTCCATCAAGGGGGATCCGCTCCAGGTGGGTAGCAGCGGCGCCTTCGTGTGGCGGTATGCCGTGAGCGCCGGCCAGGAGGTGACCGTGAAGTTCAACGTGCACGGAGTTGTGTCGGCTCCGGTCACGCTGTGACCGGGCCGCAGCGCCCGTCCCGAGGGTGGGTCGCGGGAGCACTCCCCGCGTGGGGCTCCGGGGCTCCGGGCCGGTGATCGGCCTCTAGCGCGACCCGGCCGTGCGCTCGATCAGCTGGATCGTGCGCCCGTCGGGGTCGGTGATGGTCACGACGGCACCACCGGGGATGTCGTGTGGCTCAGAGCAGGGGATACCGGCGACTGAAAGGCGAGCAGCCTCCTCGGCCAGGGAACCCACGCGCAGCAGCAGCACCTGGGATCCGCCGGTGGTGGTCATGCCGGGTCGCCACGGCGTGTGCAGGGCCAGGAAGGAGCCGTCGGCCAGGGGGAAGTTGGCCCATCCGGCACCGGTCTGCGCATCGATGCCGAGCAGGGCGCCGTAGAAGCGCTGGCACTCCTCGAGCCGGTCGGTGATGAGCATGGTCCCGTCGTAGCGCATGGGCGCCACGCTACCCGCGGGGCGACTGGGCGATCGCAATGTCATCTATGGCGTGGATTTGGCCCGCATAGACGGCAGAGCGATCGTCAAGTGCCGGATTGGGGGCCGAGGAGGCGCCTCGAGTGGAATCTGGCATACCCTGGGGGGTATAGTCCGGGGCATGTGCCGCCAGGTGACCTGCCCCCGTTGTGAGAAGGCGTCGTGGGCCGGGTGCGGCCAGCACGCCGACCAGGTCCTCAAGGGCGTGCCCAAGAGCCAGCGCTGCCGGTGCACTCCGCAGGAGAAGGCCCAGTGGTCGAAGGACCACTCCTTCTGGCGTCGCCTCTTCGGCAAGAAGTCCACGCCCGGGTAGTCGGCCGCCGTCCTTTCGTCGGTTTGGGCCTCCTTCCCCGCGGGCGGCGTTAGCGTTCGCCCTGGCTGAGGGGAGTGCCATGAAGCGTGCGTCCTTGACCCTCGCGTGCGTCTCTATTTCGCTGGGTGTGCTGGGTGCTGTCCTGGTGGTGCCTCCCGCGGCGCAGGGAACGCCGGGGGCACGGCCTCGGTCCGCGGCCGACGGGATCCTCGGTTCGTGGTCATCGGTGTCGGGCGGCGTGAATCAGAACGTTCTGGCTCTTCATTTCGTTGACGACACGCTCTACGTCGGGGGCGCCTTCACCGCTGCCGGTGGGGGCCCGGCCGACGACAGCTACATCGCTGCCTGGGATGGGTCATGGCATTCGCTGGGCCTGGGGATGGATGCCGCCGTTCTCGCCCTCGCTCACGGCGACGACACGCTCTATGCCGGCGGGTCTTTCACCGCGGCGGGGGGCGGTCCAGCCGATGACAGTCGCGTGGCCGCCTGGGATGGGTCCTGGCATTCGCTGGGCAACGGCGTCAATGGCGAGGTCAACTCGCTGGCCTTTCGCGATGACACGCTCTATGTCGGGGGCGCCTTCACCGCTGCCGACGGGGGTGCGGCCGATGACAGTTCCATCGCAGCCTGGGATGGGTCCTGGCACGCCCTGGGAGAGGGACTGGGGGGAGGTGCATTTGGCACCAGGGTCTACGCCATCGCCGCAACTGATGACACGATCTACGTCGGCGGGAACTTCCGATCTGCGGGCGGGGGTCCGGCCGACGACACGGGTATTGCTGCGTGGAATGGCACCTGGACGGGCGTGGGATCCGGAGTCGCGGGCGGGTCGCAGGCCAGTGTCTACGCCCTCCATCCGGCCCGGGACGTCGTCTACGCCGGAGGTGACTTCACGGCGGCCGGGGGAGGGCCGCGCGACGACAGCTACATCGCCGCTTGGGGCGGTTCCTGGGCCCCGCTCGGTGCCGGCCTTGACCAACAGGTCGATGCGCTCGCCGTCGACGACACCAGGGGTCTCGTCTACGCGGGGGGTGGATTCCAGAAGGCCGGCGGCCGGATCTCCGAGGCCATCGCGGTGTGGGACAGGGGGATTCAGGAGTGGATCCCGTTCAGATGGGGACATCGCGACGACAGCGCCGGGAGTGGCGGGTCTGTCGAGGCGATCGCTCTCTATGACAGCGTCGTCTATGCCGGGGGGACATACCTCACCGCAGGAGCGACTCCGTCGACGACGGGAATCGCACGGTGGACGTGGCAGCCGCCTGAGGGTTCGAACAGCATCGCCGCTGCACCCGGCTCGGCAGTGACCGTGACCGGCGAGGGCTTTATCGGCATGTTGCC